>CALZAF010000014.1 GCA_945612775.1 uncultured bacterium
ATTCACTCTCGCTGGGCGAGTTTTCGTTTTGGCAAATGGCGTCGATTTGCGCCATCGTTTCAGGACTAATTGCTAAATTATTTTCAGACATCATAAAATAATGATTATAGTTTTGATGTAAAAATATGGAGTTTTCGCGAATTTACGAAGCGAAGAGGCAATATTTTTCGGCAGGTGCATAAAAAAACCATTGAGTGCGCAGCGTGTGTTTTGGCGCACCCAATGGAAACTAAACCTAAAACTAACTATTTTTGAGATATGGAGATTATTCAGCCTTTGTGAATTTCTCTGGGAGCACTGGCATTGCACCATGTTGAGTGCAAACGAAAGCCGAAACTTCTACTGCACGGCGGTGAGCTTCAGCCACTGGCAAGCCCTTGATGATGCTCGAAGTGAATGTAGCGGTGAATGAGTCGCCTGCGCCTACGGTGTCGGCAACTTCTACCTGAGGAGTGGCGAGATACGACATGTTGCCCGAAGTGAAGATGTAGCTGCCATTGACGCCGCAAGTGAGGATGAGCATCTTGAGGTCGTAGCGACCCAATAGTATCCAGCACTTGCTTTGGAGATCGGTGCCTGGGTAGCCGAGCATGCGGCTTATTGTGACGAGTTCTTCGTCGTTGATTTTAAGCACATTGCAGCGCTTCATCGATTCGTCGAGAATCTCCTTGGTGTAGAATCGCTGACGCAGGTTCACGTCAAACACTATGAGGTTTTCTTGATCCTTAGGCATAGCGTCAATAAATCGGTTGATGGTTTGGCGAGTCACCACGTTGCGCTGTGCGAGCGAGCCGTAGCAGATGGCGCGAGTGCGGTGAGCCAATTCCTCGAGTTGAGGAGTGAAAGGGATATTATCCCAAGCCACGTTTTCTTTGATGTCGTATTGAGGAACGCCGTTAGGGTCGAGTTCTACTTGTACGGTGCCAGTAGGATAGGGCACGGTTTCTACTATGTGGTTGAGGTTTTTTTCGCGGAAATTGTCGAGGATTTCCTTGCCGAGAGCATCGTCGCCAACAGCGCTGACGATGCAGCTCTGCAATCCAAATTGCGACACGTGGTAAGCAAAGTTTGCTGGAGCACCACCTATTTTCTTTCCTTCAGGCAAAACGTCCCAAAGAGCTTCGCCTATACCTACAATCATTTGATTTTCCATTTTTAATAAAGATATTTAGATTTATGAATTTTGTTTGATTCGAGAAGTGAAATAGAGGAGATATGCCACGCCTATAGCCATGATGGCGATAGCGCCGATTTGCCCGAATGAGTCGGCGGCAAATCCCATAGCCAATGGGAACACAGTTCCGCCAAATAGTCCCATGATCATGAGTCCAGAGACTTCGTTTTTAGCTTCGGGGGTAGCCATAAGGGCTTGAGAGAATATGATAGGGAATACATTAGAGTTGCCGAACCCCACGAGAGCTACACCAATGTAGATGGGCGCAAGCGAGTGGCTGAACAATAGGATAACCATAGCCACAACCATCGAAACGGCACTGATTGCGAAGAAAACTCGAGCCGAAACCTTGCGAAGGATGAAAGCACCAATAAAGCAACCGGCGGTGCGGAATATGAAATATACGCTTGTGGCAAATCCTGCATCTTCAAGTGGCAGCGACAGACGCTCCATGAGGATTTTAGGTGCAGTGGTGTTGGTTCCTACATCGATACCCACGTGGCACATGATGCCGAGGAAGCAAAGCAAAACGAATGGTTTGCCGAGGAGCTTTAGGCAAGAGCCGATGCTCGAAGCCTTGTCGGCAGCTTCTTCTTGGATAGGAGTAGCGGCGAGCATCGATATTGATAGGAAGCTCACGATAGCATAGATTACGAATAAGGATCTCCAACCCAAGCCGAATGTTGGCAAGTAGGTGGTAGCACCCCAAACAGCCAAAATAGGAGCGAGGAACGATGCTATGGCCTTAACGAACTGCCCCAGGGTGAGTGTTGAGGCCAATTTGTCGCTGCTGATGAGATTGGTTACGAGAGGGTTGAGTGAAGTCTGCATAATGGCGTTGCCGATTCCGAGGAGCGAAAACGCTATAAGCATGGTAAAATAGCTGTCGTCGAAAATAGGCAGAATAAGCGATAGTGTGGTGACGATAAGGCTTAGAAGAACGGTTTTCTTTCTGCCAATCTTGTTCATCAACATTCCTGTTGGTACAGAGAATATCAAGAACCAGAAAAATACCAAAGATGGGAAAAGGTTGGCTTCGGAGTCGGTCAAGCCGAGGTCTTTCTGCACGTAGTTAGAAGCGGTGCCCACGAGGTCTACGAAGCCCATGGCGAAGAAGCAAAGCATTACAGGAATCATCTGCATAAGCATGCTCTTGCGGCCAGTGTTGAGTGGTTGTATTGTGTTCATGAGAATGTGTTATTTAGAATTTTCGTTAATAGAATAAACTTTAAGATTGTTGATTTTAGCCTTGCCACCATCGCATTTGAAAGAGATGACGCTGTAAGGCGAGTTAGGGAACACCAAGTTGGTCATAGCCAAGCGGCCATCCTTTTCAAAAATCTCGATGCTCGAGCGGTCGATGAAAATGCGCAGGCTCAGTTTGCCGTCGTGAGTGTGAGTAGGAGCCACAGTTACCGAAGCGAAATCCTGGCTGAAATTGATGATTCCGCTCTGAGTGCGATCGAATGAGAGCGTTTCGCCATCTACATCGTAGGTCATCACCACTTTCTCCTTAACTTTGTTCGACAGTGTGATATATACCTTTTGATTCTTGCGGGCATCGATGTCCATCACTATTTCGCAGATGCCGTCGTTGCTTGAAGGCAGAGCTATAGAGTTTTCCTTAGTGCCAATAGCTAATTTTCGCTGGTCGTGAGCGAGTTTGCCGCGAAGAGCATCAAGTTCGGGGCTTGGAGTAGAAGAGAGGTAATATTGTCCGTCAGTATCCTTAAATACTCCCATGTCGCGAGGCAGAGTGTTGGCGCTGCGATATTGCAGAGTAGGCACTTCGGCAGCATATTGCCAGTTACTCATCCAGGCGATGGTGGTTCGGCGGCCGTTAGGGGCGTCGCTCCAGCTCACCGAGGCATAGTGATCCTTGCCATAGTCCATCCATTTGGTGGCAATATTGCCATTGGCATCAGTGTCGGCAGTGAATTTCTTGCCGTCGAAGTCACCGATAAAGTATTGAGTGGCGCTGCCGCCGAAAGGACCGCCAGGGTTGATGTTGCAGAGTAGCACCCATTTCTTTTCGTCGGTGCCAGATACAGGCAATTCAAAAAGGTCAGGACATTCCCAAACGCCGTCTTGAGCGCCGATACCCTTGCCGAATCTGCTTTGAAGGGTCCAATTCTTCAAATCGGGCGAAGTGAAGAAAAGCATTTCCTTTTCGAGAGCATGGGCGAGCACCATATTCCATTGCTTGGTCTGCTCGTTCCAGAACATATTAGGGTCGCGAGCCTCGGTTTCGAGAGTCACAATAGGGTTGCCTGGATAGGTGGTGAAAGAGTATCCGCCATCGGTGCTATAAGCCAAACTTTGCATCTGGCTTGCGCCTGCCGAAGTGTAGAGGGCTACTATAGCGTCGTTGCCAAAACCGGCGCTGTTATTATGGTCGATGGCAGAGCTTCCGCTGAATATGGCGCCGAGTCCGTCGGGGAGCAATACCGGATTGTGATGCTGCCAGTGAATTAAGTCGGTGCTTGTAGAGTGTCCCCAAGTCATGTTTTGCCACTTAGAGCCGTAAGGATTCCACTGATAGCACAAGTGCCAAACGCCATCTTTATATACCATACCGTTAGGGTCGTTCATCCATCCGTAGAGAGGAGTGTGGTGAAATGCAGGACGGAATTTTTCGCGGTTAGCAGTATTGAAAGTATCGGCAAGCACGAAGTTGCGCCAGCAGGCATCTTGCTGAGCCTCGCGCACGGTAGCGCGGCTCTGCGAACTGATGATGTTGAGCACCACTTCCTTTCCCTTATATGGAGTAAGGTCGAGAGGCACGGTATAATCTACTCGTGTTTTTGCCAGTCGAGCCGAGAAGCTGCGTTCCTGCTTGCCGTTGGCAACGATGTTCACCGTAGCTTCTTCGCCATTGTCCTGAATAGGCAATAATAGGTACTTGCTATGCTCATTAATACGGATGAGGGTGTTGTTGGTGCCGAGATGTTCTACCGACACACCTTTGCGGTCTTGAGCTTGCAAGAGCGAGGTGCCCATGCCCGCCAGTGCTATCGACATACATAATACTTTGGCGATTCTTTTCATGTTATTATTGTTTTTAGTTTGAGTTAAGTTTGTTGGTTGTTTTCTGTTTCGACATTGCAAAGCTAATTCAAACCTATAATATATACTATGAATAATTGTGCCAAAGCTATTGAAAATGTTGCAATGGTCGATTTTTATTATAATAAAGCTGATTTTTCACAATTATATTATTAATTTTGATGGCGAAACCTTTTTTATCTTAATTAAAACGAACTGAAATGAGGAGATTTTGTGTAATACTTAGCACAATATTTATATTTTTGGCATTGTCGGGGTGCCGGGAGAAACATATATATAAGATAGGTGTATCGCAATGTAGTAGCGACGACTGGCGCAACAAATGTAATGAAGAGATATACCGCGAAATAATGTTCCACCCCGAAGCTCAAGTGGAGATACGCTCAGCCGACGACAATAATGATAAGCAGATAGCTGATATTCGATATTTTGTGGAAAATGGCTTCGACATCATCATTGCCGCGCCAAATGAGGCTGATGCCATCACCCCAATTATAAAAGATGTGTATGACAGCGGAATTCCCGTAGTGGTGTTCGACCGCAACATACATGGCGAGAGTTTTACAGCCTATCAAGGCGTGGATAACATAGGCATAGGTGAGTCGGCTGCGCACTATGCTCGCAATCTTGTAGGAGAAGGCGGCAAAGTGATAGAGATATATGGTTTGGCGGGATCTACGCCAGCCATAGAGCGTCACAATGGCTTTGTGCGCGAGATGGAGAAAAGAGGGCTGCAGATGCTTGCTTCAGCCTATGGCAATTGGAACTACGATGATGCTGAGGTAGTGTGCGACTCACTATTTGCCATATATAAAGATGTGGATTTGGTGTATGCGCACAACGACCGTATGGCTATAGCAGCGTCGGATGTGGCACGCCGGCGCGGGCTCGATGTGCAGGTGATAGGCGTGGATGCTGCGCCAGAGATTGGTATTAAGGCAGTGAGAGATAGCGTGATAGATGCCACATTTCTATATCCAACTGAGGGCTATCGACTAATTCGCACCGCTTTGGCAATCCTCAAGGGCGAACCATACGAGCGGAAAGCGATATTGCCAAAATCGTCGGTGGTAGATATGTCGAATGCCGACATACTTTTGCTGCAAAATGAGGCTCTGAAAGAAGAAACCAATAAGATAAGGATGCTCAAGAGTCAAGTGGATGACTATTGGAGTCAGCACGAGGCTCAGACCACACTATTCTATGTGACTATAGTGCTGCTAATTATGCTTGCCGGAATATTGTTCTTGCTTCTGCATGCCTTCTGGCAGAGAAAACGCTATCAGAATGAACTCTTGGCGCAAAACAGTCTCCTCGAAGAGCAACGCGATGCCCAGAAAGCACTTAATGAGCAGCTCAATCAAGCCACACAATCGAAATTGATGTTCTTTACCAACGTGTCGCACGACTTGCGCACACCGCTCACGCTTATAGCCGAGCCGGTGGAGCAGCTTCTGGCAGCCGACAACCTTACCAAGCCGCAGCAATCGTTGATGCGAATTGCTAATAAGAATATATTGATACTCAAGCGACTGATTAATCAGATTCTCGACTTCCGCAAGTATGAAAATGGCAAGATGGAACTCAATCGCCAAGAGGTGCATTTCGCGCCCATGGTTAGAGAGTGGGCAGAATCGTTCTACAACCTTTCGCGCAAACGCGACATCAAGCTTACCATAGATATGGCGATTGCCGACGATTTTACTATAGCCATCGATACCGAAAAAATCGAACGAGTGTTCTTCAACCTTATGTCGAATGCGTTTAAGTACACACCACAGAATGGAAGTATCACATTTTCATGTTCTGCCGACGATGCTATGCTTACCTTTGCCGTTAAGGACAATGGCAAGGGCATAAGCAGTGAGGATTTACGCAATATATTCGACCGTTTCTTCCAGGTGGATAAGATTCATCCCAAGGGTTCGGGCATAGGATTATCGCTGGTTAAGGCATTTGTAGAACTCCACGGTGGCACAGTGACCGCAGAAAGCATAGAGGGAGAGGGGTCGAAGTTTATCGTGTCGCTGCCTATAATGCACGTCAATGAATCAGCTTCGGAGCAAGACAGCGCCGCCACAATCACCGCCAAGGAAGTGGATGAAGAACTCAGCGTGATAGAGCAAGAACCGTCGGAACTGCGTGCCGATGAGCCGTTGCTGCTTGTAATCGACGACAATGAGGACATACGCCGCATGATAACGCTGCTTATGCAGGACGAATATAACGTGATTACAGCCCCCGACGGGCAAGAAGGCCTGCGTTTGGCTGCAAAATATGTACCCGACTTGATAATTTGCGACGTGATGATGCCTGTGATGGACGGCATGGAGTGCTGCCGTCGCATAAAAGAGGAAGTTTCCACATCGCATATCCCCGTATTGATGCTCACAGCGTGCTCTATGGACGAACAGCGAGCACAGGGCTATGATAGTGGCGTAGATGGATACATAGCCAAGCCATTTAGCAGCACGGTGCTCAAGTCGCGCTGCCGCAACTTGATAGAGAATCGCAAGCGCATAAAGCAGCTTTGGACAAGCGGAAGTGTTGTGACAACCGCCGAGCCATCATCGCCAGCACCGCGTCCTGCCACTATGGGCGATGTGGATAATGAGTTCTACACCCGATTCTTGGAGATAGTAAAGGCAGAGATGGGTAATTCCGACCTCAATGTCGATTCGTTAGCGGCAAAAATGGGATTGGGCCGTTCGCAATTCTATCGAAAAATCAAGGCGCTCACCAATTATTCGCCAGTGGAATTGCTGCGTAATCTGCGACTCAAGCGCTCGCGAGAATTGCTGCTAACCTCCGATAAGTCGATAAGCGAAATAGCCTACGAAGTGGGCTTCTCGGCACCGGCATATTTTACCCGCTGCTATCGCGAAACATTCGGCGAAACGCCTACCGAATTGCGCGAAAAAATGAACAATAAATAAGCAAAAAATTTAGCCCAAAGCAGCCACAGAAACCCTTTAATACGAAAAAAAGAGCTTTCAGTATGACAGATGTTGCATCTGCGAGTTTTTGATAGCAGATGCAACATCTGTCATAGTCTTTAATTGTTAAGGAGCGTAATTTTGTGGCAGAAAACTCTTTAACAAACTAATACAAAATGAAAAAGAAAATGCTATTCGCGCTATTGCTATGTATGGTGGCAATGGCAACCAAAGCCCAAAACATCACAGTGAAGGGAACGGTGGTATCGGCTACAGATTCAGAGCCGCTCATCGGAGCCAGCGTGGTGTCGGGAGTGAAAGGAACAACGGGAACAACAACCGATTTCGACGGAAACTTTACCTTAGTGGTGCCAGAAGGCAGCAGTCTAACCTTTTCCTATATAGGATATGTGACTACTACATTGAAGGCAGAGCCTGAGATGAACGTAGTGCTCAAGGAGGACAGCGAAGTTCTGAACGAAGTGGTAGTAGTGGGCTACTCGACTGAGAAAAAATCAGATTTGACAGGTTCGGTCTCGGTAGTGAAAATGAAGGATGTGGCAGATATGCCAACCGGCAATGTGATTCAGTCGCTTCAAGGCCGTGTGGCAGGTATGAATGTCACCACCGACGGTACGCCGGGCGGACTTAGCACAAGCACCTCTATTCGCGGTGCATCATCGTTCCGCAGCGATGCTAACGGTCCACTTTATGTAATCGACGGCGTGATGACTCGCGAAAATGTGGGTACAATCCTTAACAGCAACGATGTGGAGTCGATACAAGTGCTTAAGGATGCTGCATCGGCTTCAATCTATGGTGCTCAGGCAGCCAATGGTGTGGTAATCATCACCACCAAGCGCGCCAAGAAGGGCGAAGCACATGTAACATTCGATGCCACACTCACCCAACAGACCTATCAAAGTGGTCTCGACCTGCTCGATGCTTATCAGTGGGGCGATGTTTATTGGGCAGCATATAAGTATGCTCACAGTGGCGCTACTCCTAACTCATCGGTCTATGGCACTGGCGCAAAAGCACAATTACAGACATATAAAAACCTAAATGGCGCCGATGTTATGCCACAAAGCACCGATTGGGAAGATGCAATACACCGCACCGCTTTGATGCAAAGCTATAGCATAGGTTTGCAGAAAGGTGCTGAAAATGGCTCGTCGTCGATGTCGCTCAGCTGGCTCGATCACGACGGTATTGTGAAGGGCACCGATTTCCAACGCCTTAACACACGCTTCAGTTCCGACTACGGATTTCTCGACAATCGTTTGAAAGCCGGAGGTAACGTGGCAGTGAACTGGTGGACAAGTCACGACATGCCAGGCGGTGCCGAAGAAAATGCAGTGAAGCAGCACCCAGCTAAGGCCATTTATGACGTTGAAGGCGTGTTTGTGGACCAAATCAACGATATCTTGGGCGATACACCTAACGTGATGCGCCTAATAGAGAACAGCAGAGGCAACAAGAACGAACGCTGGCGCGTGTTCGGTAATGCTTATTTGCAAATCGAACCAATCAAGAACCTTATAGTAAAGACCAATTTCGGTGTAAACTACTATAGCGAAACCATTAAGACATTTGAGCCAAGCTGGCTTCGCGACGCAGTGAACAAACTCACCCAAAGTACAGGAAAGAATGTGGATTGGGTGTGGACCAACACAGCACAATATAATATCGACCTGGGCAAGCACTCACTTATGGCATTGGCTGGTATCGAAGCTAAGAAATATCACAGCGAGAGCTTCTACGGCTATGGCACAGGCTTAGAAGTGGAAGATCCTAACTACATCTACCTAGAAAATGTTACCGCCAACAAGAATGTAGGCGCAGGAGCATCCAACTACTCGATGTTCTCAGGTTTCGGAAAGATTAACTACACTTACGACAGCCGATATCTATTATCATTCACACTTCGTAGAGATGCTTCATCGCGCCTTTCGAAGGATCACAACTACGACTGGTTCCCATCGTTCTCGGCAGGATGGCGCATTTCGCAAGAGAAGTTTATGGAATCTACCTCTGAATGGTTGTCGGATTTGAAACTTCGCGCATCGTGGGGTATCAATGGTAACGACTTGATTGACAACGAAGCATTTTATGCAAAATATTTGATGAGCCTTAATCGTGGATCATATAATATGAATGGTGACGGCACGACATTGTCGCCTGGCGCATTCCGTGTTCGCACCACCAACCCAGACCTCAAGTGGGAAAGAACCTATCAAACCAATGTGGGTGTGGATGCCGGATTCTTGAATAATCGCTTGAATTTGTCGATCGACTATTTCTACAAGGACACCAAGGATATGCTTGTGGAGAAGCCTTATATTGCTACTATAGGTGAAGGCGGATATTGCTGGTATAATGGTGGCGAAATGGTGAATAAAGGTGTAGAAGCCCAAATCAATTGGCGCAGCGAGATTGGCAAGGACTTCAGCTATGATGTGGCACTCAATGTGACAGTGTCGAAGAACAAAGTTACCGACCTTCTCGACGACATCTATTACTCTTACGGCGGCGGTTATGCCGACCACACCCTTGTGGGTCAGGCGCTCGGGTCTTGGATGGGATTTAAGACCGATGGCGTGTTCCACAGCCAAGCCGAAGTGGATGAATACTGCCAAAAATACGGCGTGGAATTTGGCAGACCAGGTGTAGGCCGCATCCGCTATGTTGATGCCAACAACGACGGCAAAATCAACTATAACGACCGCACATGGTTGGGTTGCGACCTTCCTAAGGCTCAATTTGGCTTGACATTGGGCGCTCGCTGGAAAGCTTTCGACCTCAATATGTTCTTCTCATCGATTATCCGCGATGCGTTCAACAATTCGAAATACTACACCGATCTATTCCAATGCTGGAACGGCAACCACGGAACAAACTTGGTGGAAGCAGCTAAGGCTTATGAAGATTTCCTTCAGACCGGATACTATAACTGCGACACACCAGCACCAACCACCGACAATAGCAACAACGAGCACGAAGTATCGGAATTCTATCTCGAAAATGGCTCGTTCTTGAGATTGAAGACCTTGACTCTGGGCTACACCTTGCCGCAAACATTGCGCGACAAACTTAGAATGCAAAATGCACGCGTGTATGTGCAAGGTCAGAACCTCTTTACCATCACTCCATACAGCGGAGCTGATCCAGAAGGCTTAGGCTATCCTTACGCATTGCCTCGTCAGTTTACTGTAGGTCTGCAAATCGGTTTTTAATACTATTTCTCCATTACCTTTAAATCAAAAACAGAAATGAAACTAAAGAATATATGTTTAGCATCGTTGTGTGTGGCAATGCTCACCGGATGCGGTGATAGTTTTTTGGAAAATGTTCCTCAGGGAAGCCTTTCGGATGGCGTGATGACATCGCCCGAGGCAATCGACCTGCTCGTGAATGCTTCTTATGCCTCGCTCTATGGCATGACTAACGAGCAAGGAGACCCTTGTATGCGCCCAACCACCAACTGGAGCTACGGCGAAGTCCGTGCCGACAATGCCTATAAAGGCGGCGGTGGCGAAGGCGACGTGTGGGATGTGCATGCTATGGAAACATTCCAGATGCAGTCGAACAACGGCAACCTCGACGGAAAGTGGTTTAACCTCTACAGCCTTATCTCGCGATGCAACTCTGCACTTAGAGTGCTCAACGCTTGCGATGGAAACGTGGTGAAGGAAAAAGACGTTCGCATAGCCGAAGTTAAGGTAATTAGAGCTCATCACTACTTCGAATTGGTGCGCCTCTTCAACAAGGTGCCTTATATGGACGAAAATCTGCCAACATCGGAATATGTGAATGTGGCAAACGATGAGTTCACTCGCCAAGAGCACTTAAATCGCATAGCCAACGACTTGCTCGATGCAGCAAACTATTTGCCAGAACGCCAGTCGGAGATGGGTAGAATCAATCGCAATATAGCATTGGCTTATGCAGCCAAGGTAAAACTATATGCTGCCTACGAACAAGATGAACAAACCCACGCAGTGGTAAACATCAATAAAAACACACTTCGCGAAGTGGTGCAGTTAATCGACCGCGTGCAAGGATATGACTTGCTCAGCGACTTCCAACAGTTGGACTTGATAGCATACGAAAATGGTTGCGAATCGGTGTTTGCAGTGCAATATTCGATGAACGACGGTTCGAGCGACGCAGGCCGTGTGAATTGGAGCAATCTGCTTAACTCTCCAGGCGGCAACAGCCCATATCATGGCGATGGATTCTTCTTGCCTTCGCAAGACCTAATCAATGCTTATCAGACCGACGAAAACGGACTTCCAGTGTTCGATTATCAGTCGCGTCCTGACTATGGTGTGGTAAACTTCATCGACGAGCAAAATCAGACATTGAGCAACACCGAGCCAAATGTGGATCCACGCCTCGACTTCGTGGTTGGACGTCCTACTATCACCTATAAGACCTATACCGCTACTCCTTGTCAATCGTGGGTGCGCGACCGCGGCGTATATGGTCACAACTGCGCTAAGCGCTTCTGGGTGTCGCCTGAGTCGCCAGATATGTTCCAGGGTTGGCCTTGGGGAGCTTCGGGGTTGAATTGGCAGATTATCCGCTATGCCGACTTGCTACTCTATAAGGCAGAAGCATTGATAGAGATAGGTGAAGATTTGGAGCAAGCTCGCAACCTTATCAACCGCGTGCGTGAACGCGCGATGAATAGTGCCTACGTTAAGGACTTCAACGACCCATCGAAAGATGCTGCCAACTATAAGATAGGCTTGTATCCTGCCGAAGGTTGGACTCAAGACTACGCTCGCAAGGCATTGCGCACCGAGATGCGTCTGGAAAAGGCTCTCGAAGGAGAACGTTACTTCGACCTTGTTCGCTGGGGCATAGCTCGCGAAGTGATGACTGCTTACTTCAATGTAGAAAAGGACAATCGCGTGTATTACCAGAATGCTGAGTTCGATGCCGGCGAAGAGTATTTCCCAATTCCTGTGGCACAATACAACTTCTCGTTGGGCAAATACACTCAAAACCCAGGATATCCAGCTTTTTAAAGTAGAATCATAACTTTCTTTCATTGTGAAGGATGTGCTGAATGCAGTTTCGGCACATCCTTTTTGCATATATAAAGTAATTCGGGCATAAATCCTTGAAGATAACGGATTTATGCCCGGATTTGTGTGATTTGAATAAAATCGTAGCGTTGTCGGCTGGTTATTTGCTTCGCACTTGGGCGTTGCCTTCGATTATCCACTTGTAGGTGGTGATTTCTTCGAGTGCCATAGGACCGCGGGCGTGAAGTTTTTGGGTAGAAATGCCTATCTCAGCTCCGAGGCCGAACTGCGCTCCGTCGGTGAATGACGTTGGTGCATTGTGATAGACGCAGGCGGCATCTACTTGGGCAAGGAAGCGGTCGGCGGCGGCTCTACATTCGGTGATTATGCACTCCGAGTGCCCCGAACCGTGCTGACGAATATGTAGAATGGCTTCATTGATGTCGGTAACTGTCTTGATTGCCATTGTGTAGCTCTGAAACTCCGTGCCATAGCTTTCGGGCGATGATGGGCGCAGAAGTTCATCGGGATAGTGTCCCGAAAGGGCGGCAAATGCCGGTTCATCGGCGTAGATTAGCACATTGCTCTCAATGAGCGGCTTGCAGATTGCCGGCAGGTCGGCGAGGCGGTCGCTGTGGATGATAGTGCAGTCGAGTGCATTGCATACGCTCACACGGCGAGTCTTGGCGTTATTGATGATGCGTGCACCCTTTTCGGTGTCGCCGTGCTTATCGAAGTAGGCATGGCATACGCCAGCACCGGTTTCGATAACTGGCACCGAAGCTTCGTGTCGCACGAAATCTATTAGGCGTTTGCTGCCGCGAGGTATTACGAGGTCGATAAATCCATTGGCGTGAAGTAGTTCAGCGGTAGCCTCGTGTGTGGCAGGCAGTAGAGTTATGGCGTTTTCGTTGACACCGAAGTCTCGGAGCACCCGTTTAATGATGCTCACAATGGCGCGATTGCTGCTATCGGCATCTTTTCCGCCTTTAAGCACGCAGGCGCTGCCGGCTTTGAGACAAAGAGCGAAAACATCGAAAGTCACGTTTGGGCGAGCCTCATATACTATGCCAATCACGCCGAAAGGCACGCTGATACGCTTTAGGTCGAGACCGTTGGGAAGAACAGTGTGCTTGAGGATGCGTCCTAACGGCGATGGCAGACTTGCCACATTGCGAGTATCGGCAGCGATGCCAGCTATGCGCTCAGAGGTGAGTTTAAGTCGGTCGTACATCGGGTTGGCAGGGTCCATACGGCTAAGGTCGCAGGCGTTAGCCTCCAAAATGGCATCGGTTTCAGCTGTTGCACTGTCGGCAACGGCGAGAAGAATGCGGTTTATTACCTCGTGGTCGAGGAGTGCAAGTTCAATGCTTGCATCTTTGGCTGATTGTAATATATCGTTTAGCATAGGAATTCGGTGCAAGGAGTGTTGTCCCTGTCATTCATGAGGTTTAACAAGATGTCGTTTCTTTTACCGTTGGCAATTATAACGCTTATGCCGGCGGCGGCAGTTAGTTGCGCTACCGACGATTTGCTCTGCATGCCGCCTCTGCCAGCCGACGATTTGCTCGGTTGGATATACTCGTCGAGGCTCTTGCCGGGCTTTACTATGCTGATAAGGCGCGATTCGGGGTCGGATGGGTTGCCGGTGTAGATTCCGTCGATGTTGCTCAAGATGATGAGCATCTGCGACTGCGTCATGCGGGCAATTAGTCCCGATAGTTCATCGTTGTCGGTAAACATTAGTTCGGTAATCGACACAGTATCGTTCTCGTTAACAATGGGCAATACGCCGTTTTCGAGCATCACGCGCATGCAGTTTTCTTGATTCTTGCGGTGCTCGGTGTCGGAAAAGTTCTCCTTAGTGGTAAGAACTTGCCCCACGGAGATGGAATATTCGCGAAATAGTTCGAAATAGCGATTGATAAGCTTCGCCTGACCAACGGCAGAGAACAGTTGGCGCTGATCTACAGAGTCGAGGTCGTGCTGAATGTGGCGAAGTTCGCTACGCCCGCTTGCCACAGCTCCCGACGATACGAGGATAATCTCATGCCCAGCCTGGCGGAGGCTTGCTATCTGGTCAACGATAGCCGACATGCGAGTCACGTCGAGCGATCCGTCGGGACGAGTGAGTACGTTGCTGCCAATCTTGATAGTAATTCTCATTGTTTTGGGGGATTAGAGGCTGAGCCTTGTTAGCATCGGCGCCAAATGCTCAGCGAGTAAAGAAAAGTGCGAGAAGCGTTGGCTGCTCGCACTATTGAATATCGGAATAATAATGAATTCGTTATATAGAGAGTGTGCGCAACGTCTGGAGCAAAGAGCGATCTACCGGCTTGTCGAATTTGATAGCCTTGAAGAACGGCACATATACAATTTCGTCGTTGCGGATACCTACCATTACGTTGCGTTGGTCTTCCATCAGGGCATCGATGGCAGCTGCACCGAGGCGAGATGCCAAGATTCTATCGACAGCAGTAGGCGAGCCACCACGCTGCAAGTGACCGAGGATAGAAACGCGAACGTCGTATTGAGGATACTCGTTCTTCACGCGTTCGGCAAGGCCCATAGCGCCGCCGGTGACAGGGCTTTCGGCAACGAGCACAATCGAAGAGTTCTTGCTCTTTCTGAAGCCGTGTTCGATGAGTTCGGCAAGTTGGTCAACCTCGGTAGAAATCTCTGGAATGATGGCAGCTTCGCAACCCGAAGCGATGGCGCCGTTGAGAGCCAAGAAGCCAGCATCGCGACCCATAACTTCGATGAAGAATAGGCGTTCGTGGCTCGAAGCAGTGTCGCGAATCTTATCCACGCAGTCCATAATGGTGTTGAGCGCAGTGTCGTAACCGATGGTCTTATCGGTGCCGTAGAGGTCGTTGTCGATAGTGCCAGGCAGACCTACGATAGGGAAGTTGAATTCAGTGGCAAAGATGCGAGCACCGGTGAGCGAACCGTCGCCGCCGATAACCACGAGGGCATCGATGCCTTCTTTTTGAAGATTTTCGTATGCCAAACGGCGTCCTTCTTCGGTTTTGAACTCAGCGCAGCGAGCTGTCTTTAGGATAGTACCGCCGAGTTGAATGATGTTCGACACATTTTGTGTCTTAAACTCCACAATCTCGTCAGTTACAAGGCCTTTGTAGCCGCGATATATACCTTTCACTTTAAAGCCATTGTAGATAGCTGCACGAGTCACCGCTCTGATGGCGGCGTTCATGCCGGGGGCGTCGCCTCCTGAGGTAAGGATACCTATACAATTAATCTTCGACATAGTAATATGTAGTTTTTAGTGTTACTCTTTGTGCAAATATAGTAATATTTTCGTTTAGTTGTTCGCTATTGAGGCGATGGCGTGAAAAAATTTTTAGCCGAGGAGGATAAAATTATTTCACACCGAGGTATATTGAGCACGTTCCGAATGTCATGGCTATGGCTCGGCAGTCGGAAAATCCCACTTTGCGCATAATCTGGAGCATGGCTTCGCCTTGCGGCACTGCGGCTATGCTCTCGGGCAGATAGCTATAGGCGCGGGCGTCTTTCGACTTCGAGCGGCCTATGAATGGAATTACATGGCGGGTGTAGATGTCGTAGAAGAATTTTATGATAGGGTTGGTGGGAGTGGAAAGTTCCACCACGCAAAGCAGGCCTCCAGGGGCGAGCACGCGGTGCATCTCGGCATAACCTTGCTCCAGATGCTCGAAGTTGCGCACACCGTAAGCCACAGTGACGGCGTCGAACTCGGCATCGGCGAAGCGAAGCTTAAGGCAATCGCCTTCTTCGAGCGAGATAACGTCGTCGAGATGCTGGTCGGCCACCTTTCGGCGACCAATCTCGAGCATACCGTTGCTGAGGTCGATACCCACTATCTGCTTGGGCTTGATGGTGCGGCACAGCTGAATGGCGAGGTCGCCAGTGCCAGAAGCCACGTCAAGCAGACGCTGCGGTTGCTGCTTAGCCACGAGGCGCACAGCACGGCGTC
Source organism: uncultured bacterium (assembly GCA_945612775.1). Classification (GTDB taxonomy): domain Bacteria; phylum Bacteroidota; class Bacteroidia; order Bacteroidales; family Muribaculaceae; genus SFTJ01. Next base: position 16,189 of record CALZAF010000014.1, read on the forward strand.
GCCACCACTTGTCGATGCCCATGGTCATGCAGCGGTTCATAAAGTCGTAGGCGGGTGCAATCGAGTCGAACATCTGTCGCACCTGACCTGTTTTGCTCTCGGTGTCGTTGTAAGGGTTGATTTTCTCGGCCTTATACTCCATAATGAGAATTAAGTGTGGTTAATAGCAGCGGCGGCTGCCTGCACATGGAGTGCAGATAGTCGCCGCTCGTATGTGATAAATGGTTACAATCGCTTTATTTGCGCGAAGCGAGATAAGCCTTAACGTTGTTTTCGATTCGGGCGGCGATGTTGCTGTCGTCGGCAGGCACGAACTTTTCGCCCACGATGTGTTCGTAGAGTTCCTGATAGCGAGCAGCCACGCTTTCGCAATATTCATCGGTCATTTCAGGCACTTGTTGTCCAGCCTTGCCCATGAAGTTGTGGTCGATAAGCCATTGGCGCACAAATTCCTTCGAGAGTTGCTTCTGAGGTTCGCCAGCTTCGAATCGTTCGGCATAACCATCGGCATAGAAGTAGCGAGAGCTGTCGGGGGTGTGGATTTCGTCGATCAAAATCACCTTTCCGTCGCGCTTGCCAAATTCATACTTGGTATCTACGAGGATAAGTCCCTTAGAAGCAGCGATTTCGGTGCCGCGAGCAAATAGGGCGCGAGTGTAGGCTTCCATCACTTCGTAGTCCTCTTTAGAAACGATGCCTTGAGCAATGATTTCTTCCTTCGAGATGTTCTCGTCGTGACCAGCTTCGGCTTTAGTAGTAGGTGTGATGATAGGCTCGTCGAACTTCTGATTTTCGCGCATACCTTCGGGCAATTTCACGCCACAAAGTTCGCGGCAACCAGCAGCATATTCGCGCCAAGCGCTACCAGTGAGATAACCGCGGATAATCATCTCAACGCGGAAACCTTCGCACTTCAAGCCTACGGTAACCATAGGGTCGGGAGTAGCCAACTTCCAGTTTGGCACGATGTCGGCAGTGGCATCGAGAAATTTGGCAGCAATCTGGTTGAGCACCTGACCCTTGCCAGGAATGCCCTTAGGCAGGATAACGTCGAATGCCGAAATGCGGTCGGTTGCCACCATTACCATAAGGTCGTCGTTGATATCATACACATCGCGTACTTTGCCATGATAAACGCTCTTTTGACCCTCAAACTTGAACTCAGTGTTAGTTAATGTGTTAGCCATAATGCTTATTTTGATTTTATATATCTATAATGATGATTTGTTTTCGTTAATCTTGAGAAATGTCGCCTCGGGCTTCGGCTTTGCGAGCTTCGGCTTGGGCTTTCATCTGCTCGTCGTGCTTCTCGTAGGCTTCAACAATGCGCTGCACCAGATGGTGTCGCACGATGTCCTTCTTGCCGAACTCCACATGGCCTATGCCTTGCACGTCGCGAAGCACATGAAGCGCCTGCACCAAGCCTGAAACTGTGGTGCGAGGAAGGTCGATCTGCGTGATGTCGCCAGTGATAATCATCTTGGCGCCCATACCCAAGCGGGTGAGGAACATCTTAATCTGATGCGTGGTGGTGTTCTGGGCTTCGTCGAGAATTATGATGGCGTCGTTGAGCGTGCGGCCGCGCATAAATGCCAGCGGCGCTATCTGTATCACATTGCCTTCCATATATTCCTTAAGTTTGGCGGCAGGAATCATATCTTCGAGGGCATCGTAGAGCGGCTGAAGATATGGGTCGATTTTGTCCTTCATGTCGCCGGGCAAAAAGCCGAGCTTTTCGCCAGCTTCAACGGCTGGGCGTGAGAGAATGATTTTGCGCACCTCCTTGTTTTTGAGGGCTCGCACTGCGAGGGCTATAGCCACATAGGTCTTGCCCGTACCGGCAGGTCCGAGTGCAAAAGTGAGGTCATTCTCCTGAAAAGTCTTTACCAGCAGCTGCTGATTGGGCGTGCGGGCTATGATGGGTTTTCCGTTCACGCCATAGATGATGGCGCTGTCCATCTTCAGCTCCTTAGGTGGCGCACCTTTAATGGTGTCGAGAATCACGTCTTCGGAGAGTTTGTTGTATTTTGCGCAATATTCCTCAAGTTTCTTAATCTTTTCTTCGAAAAGTGCAGTCTCGGCGTCATCGCCGATAACCTTGATGACGCTGCCGCGTGCTGCCATGCGCAGCTTGGGGAATAAGTTTTTGATTAACTGGATATTACAGTTGTTTACCCCGTAAAAAATCACGGGGTCAACACTATCGATAATTATAATGCGCTCTATCATGCTACAAAATTAATAATATTTTTTCGGTGGTAAATCAATTTTCTCTTCAATTATTAGCCAAGAGAGTGAAAATAGCATCAACGCGCTCTTGTCGAGGCTACCTGAGCGGATAGCGACAAAAAAGTCCGACCATCGAAAAGCGGTAGTTAATCAAAACCATTATCCTCGATTAGAGGTAGACCGCAATTTTTCGATGGTCGGAGTGAAAGATGTGAATTATATCAAAAATTATAAATGTGATTGCAAATTAACGACGGAATGCTATAGGCAGAATGCAGTGCACAGGCACCACTTCTCCATCCACTTTCCCCACTTTCCACTTAGGCATTTCGCTGATTACTCTCACAGCCTCGCGATTGAGCGACTCCTCAACGCCCTTGATCACCTCGATGTGGCTGATGCTGCCATCGACGTTCACAATAAAGCTGCACACCACGCGACCCTGAATCTTGTTGTGGTAGGCGTGATATGGATATTCGCGTGTGGCGTTGATAAAGTTCATAAGAGCTCTCTCGCCGCCGGGGAATTGAGGCTGAACATCTACAAAGTCATATTCATACACATCCATCATCACCATGCGATTGCCTCGAAGGGGATTGTTGATGCACATGCGACGCACCTGCGATGCTGCCGGCAATGCCAGCATAATAAGCAATATTAAAAGTAGATGTCGAGTTAACGATTTCATGTTATTTATGGTTCAAGCGTTCTGTCGGGAGCAAATATATATCGTAAATTTCATATCTGAAGCACTCTGAGGGCATATTTTGCCAATGTTTAATAAGCTTTAGGTTTTTTTTACAACTCGCCCATATTTGCCTCACAAATAATAAAAATAATTTAACAAATATACTAATCGACCCAAGTTCTCCGTTAACAATTAGTGACGGAGGGCAGATATTATGTCCTGACGTTAACAAGCCAGATACTGAATGAAGATATTTCGAAAAATAGCACTCTCAATGGTAACAGCCATGGCGACGACGATAACAACGGCGGCGCAAGATGGCACCACTGCCTATAATTTCCTCGACATTACGCCATCGACCCACGTCTATGGTCTTGGTGGGCATAATGTTTCGCTAATCGACGACGATATTCACCTCGTAGAGCAGAACCCAGCCTTACTCGGACCCGAATTTGAGCACAAAGTGGGATTGAACTACATGCGCTATATGGGATCGACCAACTTTATGGGCGCACGCTACGGCACAAGTATTAACGACCGCAGCGCATGGGCCGCAGGCATACAGTATTTCGGCTACGGCAGCATGACAGCTACCGATAGCGAAGGCAATGTGATGGGCTCATTCTCGGCAAGTGATATAGCCTTCAGCGGCACATATTCACACGACATCAACGACTATTGGCGCGGAGGTATTACCATGAAATTCCTCTATTCGAGCTACGAGAGCTATTCGGCAATGGCAATAGCAGCCGACCTCGGTATCAGTTATTATGATCCCGACACCGACTTCTCGGCAGGTCTTGTGCTAAAGAACCTCGGAGGACAGGTGAAAAAGTTTGCCGACAACTACGATAAACTGCCATGGGATGTTCAGGTGGGCTTTACTAAAGGTTTTGCCACCTCGCCATTCCGCATTTCAATGACGCTTACCGACCTCACTAAGTGGCATCTGCCTTATTATGAGCCAACTACCGAGGACGGCAAAGAGGTGTTGAAGCGCAAAGACTCATTCGGGCGCAACTTGATGCGACACATCACATTGGCAGGCGAATATGCACCCACCGAGCGCCTATATTTCGGAGTGGGTTATAGCTATAAGACACGCACCGATATGAGCACCTATTCGCGCAACATTGTGTCGGGATTCTCGCTATGTGCCGGGCTTCGCGTGCGCGGCTTTGGCTTCGGCTTAGCCCTTGCGCAGCCACATTCAGGCGCCACAACCTTTATGCTAAATATCAGCACATCGATTAACGAGCTGATGCGTTAAGACACAAATTTTTGCAAATAATTTTTTTGAAAAATATTCGCCCATTTCTTGCGGAATGGGCTTTTTAGTTTGTATATTTGCAAAAAATGTGGTGCATTAACCTTAGTGGAAAATTTGTTGGGTGATGTTGCCCTACAAACACATTAAGTAATAATATTAAAATAGGAAAAAAGTATGAATAACGAAGAGATATTTCAAGTGCCATTTGAAGACGGAACTGTGATGGATAAGTTTAGAAAAATTTTCATCAAATGCGTAAAAATCACGCAAAAATATTTGCAAGATTCAAATAGGCATATTAATTTTGTAGTGTAAATCTTACGCAATATATCATGCTAAGGCAAAATAATTGCAAAGTGGAGCTTTTGCGAAGATATAAAGCGCGACTAAGATGAATTGCTAAATTAAACACACTCTTATGGTTATGGAAAATGGAATTAATATTTTGCCAACGGCTGCAATAAATGTGGATATGCTCAAACAGCTATGCAAAACCCACCATTGGGCAATATGCGCTAGCGAAGTTCCTAGTGAATTGCGTCATATACGCATCCGCTATGTTGAGGACACCGACAAATTTGGTTATGCCACATTTGGTGATTTCTTCTTCTTTGGCGATGATTTATATGTATGGAAGCGAGGAGATCAATATGCCGAAGAAAGCGAGCATAATGACGATGTGATGGAATGTATGTTTGAAGGCAAATGCCATAGAGAAGGATGTGTATGCCGGTTCCTTTATGCAGGGATAGAGACCAACTACCAGGACTTCAATGGCGAAAATATATTTGTGGGCGATGTGCTGCAGATTGATGAATCTGATTCCATTACCTCGGAGTTTGCGGTAGGTGTTTTGGGCGATGGAAAAGAATCTGTCTATTGCTTTATACTTGATAATCATTATCTGTCGTTGCAAGAGTGTGTTGAGCGAGGCTATAAACTAACACGCATCGGCACAGCCTATTTCCAACTTGATTGGAATTCTGATACCCAGGAAATGGAGGATAAGATAAGAGAATTTAACGGTTGGCGCGATACTACCAAAGAGCACAAAGCCAAGGTGCTGAAGGCGCGTTTTACACCGAATTTCGATCAGGAAGAATGGAAATATTTAGCGCTCGATACGCTTGAGATAGAATATAATTGGAGATAATATATAATAATAAAGGAAACTGAATATGAGCTACAATAGAGAATACACTTCGGAACATATTTCGGAATTGAAGGGAAACGAAATATTTGTGTTTGGCAGCAACTTGGCAGGTCAGCATGGCGGAGGAGCTGCTCGCGTGGCATATGCTCGCTTCGGCGCAGAGTGGGGCAACGGATTCGGTCCGCAGGGACGCAGTTATGCTATCCCTACTATGCAAGGCGGCGTGGAAACCATACGCCCTTATGTGGATAAATTCATTGAATTTGCCCGCCAAAATCCCAATCTGAAGTTCCTCGTAACACGCATTGGATGCGGCATAGCCGGATTTCGCAATGAGGAAATAGCACCGCTCTTTAAGGACGCTATCGATGTGGAGAATATCATTCTTCCTAAGCAATTTGTGATGATTATCGAGGAAATAAAGGACGACAGATTCAATCTTGATAGATTTTTAGAGGCACAGCAGTTCTATTACGAACTTGCGCTTCGTGAAATCAACGAAGGACGTAAGCGTTCGCATTGGATTTGGTTTATCTTCCCGCAACTGAAAAATTTGGGGCATAGCTACAATGCAAAATTCTATGGCATAAGCGGATACGACGAAGCGAAAGCCTATTTGCAGCATCCAGTGCTTGGGATGCGATTGCGCAACATCAGTCGTGCGCTGTTGCAGCACCGAGGCGAGCAGGCTGAGGATATCCTTGGCGACATCGATGCCATGAAGGTGCGTTCATGTATGACGCTATTCGATGTTGTGGAGCCGAATGGGGTGTTCGACGAGGTGCTCCAGGCGTTCTACCACGGCATCCCCGACCATCGGACTTTAAAGTGCCTATGATATTTTTAAGGTAGATTTTGCCTCTATATATGCGGCCGAGAATGATAAATCAATAATATGAAAAAAATAATATGAATATAAAAATTTCACAACACGCAGAATTGATGAAAGGACTCTCGCCCAACAAGATTTGGTTTACCTCCGACACGCACTTCTATCACAATAAGATTGTGGAATATTGCCAGCGGCCATTTGCGAGCGTGGAGGAGATGAACGAGGCGATGATAGCCCGATGGAACTCGGTGGTGCATCGCGACGGCATAGTGTTTCACCTCGGCGATTTCGGCTTCGGTGGAGCGGAGAAGTGGAACAAGATTCTCGATAGGCTCAAAGGCCGCATCTACCTGATTCTCGGCAACCACGATATATGTAATCTCAGCAATTCGGTGGCAGAGCGCTTTGAGGCAGTGGCATATCAAATGCGCCTAAATGTGAATGGTCAGATTATCTATCTCAACCATTTCCCGTTTCTGAGCTACAGCGGAGATATCTACGGCACTTGGCAGCTGTTTGGGCATATACATTCGCGGCTCGATGACTACAATCCCATCGAAGCCAAGCGACTCTCATTGCTGCAACCCAACCAATATGATGTTGGCGTGGATAACAACAATTTTACGCCAGTATCGTACCACCAAATAGAAGAAATAATTAAAAAACAAAAGACATGAACCGAAAGATTTGCTTTGTGTGCACAGGTAATGCGTGCCGATCGCCGTTTGCCGAATGTGTGATGCGAAAATTGCTGAAAGATATGGGCATCGATGGCATCGAAGTCTATTCACTTGGCACGCTCGACTGGGGCGAGAATCCCCGCGACGCTGATATGGTGGAAGTGGCTAAGGAAATGGGCTATGACCTGAGTGGCATCACCACACCCATGACTCGCGACAGGCTCGTTGCAGCCGACAAGATAATAGTGTTCGACGAGCGTCATCGCGACGCCATCACTCGCGAGTTGGACTATAGCCATTGGGACCGAATAGTGCTATTTAACCGCGCAGCCTTCGATGAACCGGGCAATGTGGAAGATCCGCACTATCAGACAAAGGCTGTGTATCAGCATGTTGCACAGCACATAGAACGCGGATGCAAGCTGCTGGTGGAAAAATTGAAGCGTTAAGCATCAAAAAAATATTTTTTGATGATAGAAATGGGTTACTTAGGAGTCTCTGTTGTCATAAAAGGTATAAATAGGCCAAAATAGCCTAACAGCGGTGTCCCTAAGGAAAAAATACAGTCGAAGAGGGGTGACTATAATATCCCCTACATATTGATAAATGAAATTTGTTTAACATAATTAAATAGTGAATAAAATGAACGAGAACAATGAGAACAAAACCGAGATGAAGACTCAAGTTTACAATGTGATTATCCTCGATCGAAGCGGTTCGATGAGTCAAATACGCCGAGCAGCAGTAGAGGGGTTTAACGAGACCCTGGCGAGCGTGAAAGTAGCACAGGAGAAGTATGCCGATACGCAAGACCACTATGTGACGTTGGTTACCTTCTGCGACTGCGAAACTAAGCATGTTTACGACATGACACCAGTGGCACAAGCCAATGAGCTGAAGATGGAGGAATATGTGCCCTGCTGCTGCACACCACTCTACGATGCCATGGGATACACCCTTACGCAGATGCGCAAGCATGTGCAAGATGTCGAAGATGCAACGGTGGTGGTGACCGTTATCACTGATGGAATGGAGAATGCCTCGAGAGAGTATAACGGTTATGCCATCAAGACACTTGTGGAGGAGCTTCGCGGTGAAGGATGGACATTCACCTATATGGGTGCCAACCAAGATGCGGTGGAGGTTGCAAGGAATATGTCGATTCGTAATTCGATGAACTTCGACTACAGCGATGGCGGCACACGAGAGATGATGCGAAAGGATTCTCGTACGCGTATGAACTTCTACGACCGACTTTCGCACTATAAGCAAAATGTGAAAGCAGACGGCGATGCGCCTATGTCGAAAGAGGATCTAAGGCACTTATACACCAAAATGGCTGACGACGCCTTCGATGAAGAGCAAGAGGATGAAATATTCTAATACACACAAAACAGAGTAAATAGAGCTATATGAAAAACTTAATAGTTAATATTTGGAACGGAATTATGAGATTTATCAGCAGATTTTTCTCTGGAACGTTAGACTTCTTAGGATTGGGTGGCGATAACTGGTTTCTCCGGGTGTTACGCTACATCACGGCAGTTTCGGTGACTGTGATTGCAGTTATTATGGCTTGTGGAATTTTGATTTCGTTGGGCATACGTTGTTACGAAAAGTATGAACGCCAATGGGGCGAAGACTATGTCGACACGAGATACATTTCACAAAATGTGACAGTGTATTGGCGATATAAGGGCAATGGATATGTTAAAACCGATGATGGCAAAACCACCATCAAGAGGTTGAAATGGGTGGCTGAATCCTACAGCTATACAGATTCGCTTGTGTGCTATTGCGTGGACGATCGCCGAGGCTATTTCAATAGGAACACTGGCGAGGTGGTGATTGAACCGAAATACGACCATGCGTGGATATTCTCTGAAGGACTTGCTGCAGTGGACGATAACGGTTGGATAAAGTTCATCGACTCCAAAGGCAATGTGGTGATAGAACCCGGTATGGAATACGATAACCACCTCGATGGAATGACATTTTCAGATGGTTATTGCGTGATACGAACAAGCAAGGAACTCAAGTATGGCGTTCTTAAAACCGATGGAAAATGGGCGCTCGAACCAGAGTATGATTCGATAGATAAAGATTGGGGTTTATGGATAGTACAGAAAGACGGCAAAGAGAGTGTCCTCGACAAGGATTTCAATACCATTATTCCGTACGTTGATGGCGATATAGATGTATATGGACCCAACATTGAGGTTACTCTGAATAACCATGTAGTTCAGCTATATAACCTCAAGGGTGAGTTGATTAGTGATTTCTGTATCAGCAAGGTTGAACAGTTGTTATATAATACCGACGAGCTCCGTTTGATTAATACTGAAATTTACCAAGACACCGAGCATGTGCAGAAGGTAGCGCGATGCAGAAAATATCATACTGTTGCAGCGTATTGCGGACTTATTTCACCCGAAGGAAAGATTCTTACCCAACCTGATTTTGATGATATTGAAGCCATAGGTCAGGACCTGTATCTATGCTCATACGACTGCGGAAGCGGCGTAATACTTAACGGTAGAGGAGAAGTAGTTAAATAAATGATGACCACATAGACCAATGAAAAAGCTGCACCGAGTGAATTTGCTCGATGCAGCTTTTATTTTAGGATGATGTGCTCACTGCGGAATGGTGAGTTATCGGTTATTTGCTTACTATATGCACTACGGCGCCGGTTCCGGCATTGACGGTGAATGTGATATTGCCGTCGGATGATGGTTTTAGGTTCTATTGAAAAGCCCCGCCAAGACAAAAATAGTCTCAGCAGGGCTTGAGGATGATAAAAAGTGTTTGAAAAATAAATCTTTCGCGGAAATTGGCGATTATTCGCTTATAAATTCAATTGCATCAGTGCGTGGATGTACAAATTCGAATTCAAGTGTGCGGCTAAGGCCTTCAGATAGAGTGTAAGGTGCCTTAAAACCTGTTTTTGCAACTTTGTCGGCGCAGAATTGCGTGGTGGCGCAGAATTTTTTGACTCTAACTGATGAAATTGTTAACTTTTTTCGCGTTATGAATGCTTATATATGTTGATAATTATTATTTGTGTGCGTAGAAGACACGGACAGCAATAATAATTATTACTTAGAGATAGGTGCGATATTTGCTATTTCTTAAATTCCCCTCTGCGCAACCACCACTCAAATCTCACAAGGTGAATCTGACGTTTTATCCTTTTAGGTTCTTTTATTAATCGATAAGCCCACTCAAGATTGTGGCGAACCCACCATTCTGGTGCTCGTAGCACATGCCCTGTATATACGTCGAATGAGCCACCAAGTCCTTGATATATAGCCTTGTGCTGCTGCATCATTTCTTCCATAAGCAATTCCTGCTTTGGAGAACCCATCGCCACAAACACTATATCAGGACGCTTGTTG
>CALZAF010000015.1 GCA_945612775.1 uncultured bacterium
AACGCCCCAATCAATAATCTTTCCGGTTATACTCATCTTGCCATATTCGGTGCGTACAGGGTTTATCCTGGGTGTAGTTGGAGCGAGAATTCTATCAGCAAAAACATAAAGCTGAAATAAATAACCGAATCCCATATAAGCAGTACCATAAAAATCAAAGTCAGCATGGTATAATTCATCAGCATCTCTACGATTTAACTCATACCAATCTTGGTCAATAACAATATCAACATAATAATTGCCATCAACCTTTCGCGGGTCCCAAAAACGAACCGTATATGTGACACCCCTAATAGTTTTATAGTATGTATTTTTCCACCATGTGTTATACTTTCTCTCTGCTGACAAAGCTTCTTCATCAGGCCAACACAGCTCTTCTACAGGTTCACAAATTTCTTCACCATGTGGACCGTATAAAAGTATGGACTTTAAATATTGTCCCTCAGAATTACGAATACAAAATTGTATTGTGGTCCATGGCTCATTGAGTGTGGGCTGATGCTTAATTATAGAAGAACCAGCAGGACCCGATTTCCCATTAATCACGATACCATTGTAGCCATAACCATTCAGCGGAATCAAAGCCGCCACGAAAAATAGCGCTAAGATAATCTTCAGCGTCTTGTTTCTAACATCCCTTCCCGCATGACATTTTGTCACAGGAGGGGGTAATTCCACATGCCGCGGAGGTCTCTCCTTTGGTAAAAGTTTGTAATTCATTTTGTTTTAGATTAAGTTGTTTAACATTAGTTTATCCACAAGGCAGCAGATTTATCTTCTGCTTCCTCAGTTGTAAAATTATTGTAATTGAAAATAAAAAGCGTTATTTTTTGCCGTTGTTTTTTGTTGTTTTTTGAAAAACAACAAAAAAGCAAAAAACAACGTAATTTTGGCGGATTTTTATGGCTATAAGTTTACGTTTTGGCAAATTTTCGTACGTTTTGACAAATTACTCCCGAACCCTTATCCCTCCTTTACCTCAAGTTGGCGCAGATTTGACGCAAGAAATTGTTCTCGAAACCAAACACAATATCCTTATGCACAATATTCTTGAAAGCCACAGAGGGGCTACACTCAGATACAACGATGCTACAAGCCTATGGGATGCTAAAAGATGCGTTAATAGCCGAAAATCCACAATGCCACATTACAAAAGCGCTGAATCAGTAAGCTGCAATGCAAATACCCAATTTTACACAACTTTTGGGCACAATTATGCAAAATTGTGGCAAAAAAATTTTGTCAATTAAAAAATTTAGCGTAACTTTGCACTCGCAAAAGCAAAACGAACTGGCCCATTAGCTCAACTGAATAGAGTGTTTGACTACGGATCAAAAGGTTACAGGTTTGAATCCTGTATGGGTCACTTAGGGATGATGTGAGTCATCCCTTTTTTATTTTTTCGGCGCTGGAGGACACATTATTGCACTACTATTTTGCGTAGTAAGAATTAATTGCTACCTTTGTCACATTATCGCTTAGGCGATTGATGGGATTTTTTTCAAAAAAAATCTTTATGCAATAGTAATCTGAAGCGCTAATACCAAATTGCTAACAAAACAAAAAAACATTTTTCTAACTTATCGACATGACAGATATTTGTTGCATCGGGCACATCACTCTCGACAGAATCGTCACCCCCGACAAAGAGGCTTACCTTAATGGCGGCACATCATACTACGTTTCGCACGCTATCAGCAAACTTCCTCCTATAGGATATAAACTCGTCACATCGCTTGCCGAATCGGAAATGGGCGCCGTAGAGGAGCTCCGCGCGGTTGGAATCGACGTTGACGTGATTCCAAGCAAAAAAACGGTGTATTTCGAAAACAAATACGAGGCAAACATGAACAATCGCACCCAGCGTGTGCTTGCCAAGGCCGACCCGTTTACCGTAGAAGGGCTTAAAGACGTTTACGCCCGCTACATTCACCTCGGCAGCCTCCTTGCCGACGACTTCTCCATCGAGGTGATGCAGTCGCTCCAAGGCCACGGCATCCTTTCGGTTGATGCTCAAGGATTTTTGCGCTACGTTAATGGCGAAAAGGTATATCCTTGCGCTTGGGAAAACAAGCTCGAGGCATTTAAGTATATCGACATTCTCAAGGTCAACGAGCACGAAATCGAGTCGCTCACCGGCTACACCGACCTTCACATGGCTGCCAAGCAGTTCGACCTTTGGGGCGTGAAAGAGGTGCTTATGACCCTCGGAAGCTACGGCTCGGTAATCTTTGTAAAGGGCAAATTCTACGAAATTCCAGCATACGCTCCACGCAAGGTGGAAGATGCCACCGGATGCGGCGACACCTACGCTGCCGGATACCTCTACTCGCGAGCCAAGGGCGCAAGCTATGTGGATGCCGGAAAATACGCTGCAGCCATGTGCACCCTCAAGATTGAGCACACCGGCCCATTCGACCGCAGCGAGGAGGAGGTTTTGAAGATTATCAACCGATAAACCCTAAGTTTTTAGATTTATTTTGTTACTCTTATAGTTCATTCACATCAAATCTTGATGAATGTAACTCAGTATCAACAAAATTTCCGTATATTTGTGCCACTCATACTTTCACGCATGGGTGGCACTTTTTTAGTATAAAGCAATAACAAATTAGGCAGCTACACAATGAAAAATCTATTTAGAATAGTCCTGCTCGCAGTTGCAGCCGCAATCGCTTCATCGGGATTTGCCCAGGAGAAAATGGCTGTATTCTACAACTGGCACAACATCTCATACAACACCCCCGACACTGTGGTATATGACGTAGGCATCAGCATCCAAAGCCCTTACTGCGTTTCGCTCAAGCCATATAACGGCAAGGACAAGAAACTAAAGAAACTATTGAAGGACAACGCCCTTGCCATATCGGTGAACGACAGCGTGTGGTTTGTCAACAGCGACTATCTGCGCAAGCACTACGTGGGTCCCGACTTGAATTACCTCGATGACTACACGCCGCTCTACTTCAACGACAAGATAGCCTATACCCAGTATTCCGACATCAACGACTCGAAATTTCTGCACGACCTCGCCGTGTATGTCAGCAACGGCATGGGCACCACCGAGACGCTCCGACTGATGACAAGCTATGCTTTCAATTTTCAGAACGCCTACTTATTTGTCATCGATCCCAAGACCCACACCGTAGAAACTCTCACCTCCGACAATATGTCGCTGCGGCTCACGCCCTACCTCGATATGCGCCGCCGCTATGAGTCGATGTATTTCTATCGCGAACCTTTTGTAATCAACCACTTTTTCCTCGAATATACCGATCGTATATTACTCGACGACTCCATTCCTTACCTTATCGAATGACGCCCAGCCCGCAATAATGGTCAATTTTACACAGCCACTATTCGATTAGTCATCCCGAAAGTGCATTTCACGCTATATATATCAGTTTGGCACGGTACTTGAAGATGGGTTAGGAAAGAAATGACAGTATTAATTTAAAAACAACAACATTATAAAACTATGGCATTCGCATATATTTTGTTTTTCGTAATTGCAGCTATAAGCTATTATGTGCAACACTCTTTTCAAAAGAAATTTAAGAAATACTCGAGAAAATCGCTTGGGGTGAACATGACAGGTAAGGATGTGGCAGAACGCATGCTGCACGACTATGGCGTGACCGATGTCAAGGTCAACTTCACCCGTGGCTCGCTCTCCGACCATTATAACCCTGCCACCAAGACCGTAAACCTGAGCGAAGCAGTGTTTGCCACCAACAGCATTGCCGCTGCAGCCGTTGCCGCTCACGAGTGCGGACACGCCATTCAGCACGCCACAGGCTATTCACCGCTAAAGATGCGATCGGCTCTGGTGCCAGTGGTTAGCTTCGCTTCCACTTGGATGCAATGGATTCTCCTCATCGGAATCCTCACAATTCAGGTTTTCCCTGCCATTTTGGGCGTAGGCGTGGTGTTGTTTGCATTCACCACATTATTCTCGTTCATCACGCTCCCGGTGGAAATCAACGCAAGCGTCCGTGCCGTAAAATGGCTCGAAGCATCGGGATTGACCTACGGACAAACCACCAGCGACGCAAAAGACGCACTAAAATCGGCAGCCTACACCTACGTAGTTGCAGCCTTGAGCTCGCTCGCCACTTTATTCTACTACGTGATGATTTTAGTTGGCAGAAATAGAGATTAATTTTGTATCTTTGCAAATAATTTTTTCAAAGTTCATAAGTATTATGGCACAAAAACCATCTATTCCCAAGGGTACACGCGACTTTTCGCCAGTTGAAATGGCTAAGCGCAACTATATTTTCAACACCATAAAAGAGGTATTTCTCCTCTACGGTTTCCAGCAGATTGAAACTCCTGCTATGGAAAACCTTTCTACCCTAATGGGTAAGTATGGTGAAGAAGGCGACAAATTGCTTTTCAAAATCCTAAATAGCGGCGATTTCCTAAAGGACGCGCCCGAGCAGCAACTCGCCGAGCGCGACAGCCTGCACCTCACTTCTCGCATCTGCGAAAAGGGTCTTCGCTACGACCTCACCGTTCCATTTGCGCGCTATGTGGTGCAACACCGCAACGAACTCCAGTTTCCCTTTAAGCGCTATCAGATTCAGCCAGTATGGCGTGCCGACCGCCCTCAAAAGGGCCGCTACCGCGAGTTCTATCAGTGCGATGCCGATGTAGTGGGCTCTAACTCGCTCATCAATGAAATCGAACTCATCTCGCTCATCGACGAAGTATTCGCCCGTTTTGGCATAAACATCACCATAAAGGTAAATAACCGAAAGATTCTTAGCGGTATCGCCGAAATAATAGGCGCTCCCGATAAGATTATCGATATAACCGTAGCAATCGACAAAATCGACAAGATTGGACTCGAAAACGTAAATGCCGAACTCCTCTCGAAGGGCATCGACGAAAAGGCTGTGGAAATGCTTCAACCACTTCTCACACTCTCTGGCAGCAACGACGAGAAATTTGCCACTCTCGAAACCATGCTTGCCGGCAGCGAAGTGGGCATGAAGGGCATCGAAGAATTGCGCTATGTGTTTAGCAACACCGAAGCGCTTTCGCCTCGCGCCACAGTAGAACTCGACGTGTCGCTCGCGCGCGGACTCAACTACTACACTGGCACTATCCTCGAAGTGAAAGCCAACGATGTGGAGATGGGCAGCATAACAGGCGGCGGCCGCTACGACAACCTCACAGGCGTGTTCGGACTCGATGGCGTTTCTGGCGTTGGCATCAGCTTTGGCGCCGACCGCATCTTCGACGTGCTCAACACACTCAACCTCTACCCTGCCGATGCTTGCGCCACCACTAAGGTGATGTTTATCAACTTCGGCGAAACTGAAGGTCGCGTAGCCCTCAAGCACATAATGCAGATTCGCAAAGCCGGCATCTCTGCCGAGCTCTATCCCGAAGCTTCAAAGATGAAGAAGCAGATGAGCTACGCCGATGCAAAGCAGATAGAATATGTGGCTATTGTGGGCGAATCGGAAATCGCTGAAGGCAAAATTGCCCTCAAAAACATGGCCACCGGCGAGCAGTTATCGCTAACAATCGAAGAATTGATAGAGAAACTAAAATAACATACCTCTCTTAACACTCATTCACATTATTAAAGGTGCTGATTTCCTAATAGTCAGCACCTTTTTTCGCGTTAAATTAACATAGTTAAAAAAATTTCTAAATATTTTTCTTAATAAATTAACTTAAATTTCCAGTAATTTTGTATTTTTGCATCACAATCAAATTGTTTTCACAAACTAAAGCATTTTTTCAAGTATAATGGACAGTATTTACGATACGCTTATGGGATTGCCCCTATTTCAGGGAGTTAGCCGACTGAAATTGTCGGAACTCGTTGAGAAGGTGCCTTTCCACTTCATCAAATATCGCGATAGCGAAACTATTGTGTCGGTTGGCGACAAGTGCGACTCTCTCCTTTTTATTGTTTCAGGACAGGCTCGCATCGACATTCCGTGCAAGAATAAGCGAATCCACTTCCTCGAAACACTTGCTGCCCCTAATGTAATCGGTCCCGACTACCTTTTCGGTAAGACAACCAGCTATCCGTTCAGCGTCTATTCGCGCGGCGTGTGCGGCACACTGCAAATTGCTAAATCTGATTACATCAATATGATTCAGGGCGACCGTGTGTTCCTTTTCAACATACTTAATATGCTTTCGCGCAACACTCAGCGCAACACTGCTTCGATTTTGGCGCTCACCAAGGGCTCGATTGCCGAACGAATTGCGCACTTCATCAATTCGCTTACTCACCCCGAAGGCACCGACATCAAGATTGCATTCCGCCAAAAGGACTTCAGCACCATGCTCGGCGCTCAGCGCACTTCGTTTATCAACGCTCTTGAGCACATGAAGGCCGCCGGAGCTATCGACTACAGCCTAACCGAACTGGTGGTGAAGGACCGCAACAAACTCATGAACCTATCGAAAAGCAACGACTAAGATAACACATCACTACTCACTATAAAGAACCGAGGCAGATAAGCGAGATTCGCTACCTACCTCGGTTCTTTTGCATATCGTGTTAAAGCGTCGCTGTGCTATCCCATAAGCAGCACTATCACCACTTGCACCAATATCACACGCGCAAACATACAGAAGGGGTAAACTGTGGCGTAGGCAGCCGAAGGTACGTCGCTCGCCAGCGAGTCGTTGCTATAATTAAGCGCCATAGGATTTGCCATACTAGCGCTCAACATACCCGACATGGTGGCAAAATCCACCTTGAAGAACTTGGTTGCCACATAACCGATGATAAACACCGGCACCACAGTGAATAGGAAGCCTATGCCCACCCACATAGCGCCCTCGGGGCACATCACCACATCGAAGAACTGGCTGCCGGCATCAAGCCCCAGACACGCCAAGTAGAGCGACAATCCCAGCGAACGCAGCATAAGGTTTGCGCTTCGGGTAACATAGGTCACCATGTGGAATCGAGGTCCAAATGTGCCTATCAGAATACCCACAATGATAGGTCCGCCCGCCAATCCAAGTTTCACAGGCATCGACATGCCCGGTATGGCAAGTGGAATAGATCCGATAATCAGACCGATGCACATACCCACAAACACGCCTATCAAATTTGGCTCATTAAGCGTCTGAGTGGTGTTGCCAAGCAGTTTTTCCACATTTTCTATTGCATGCTTCTCGCCCACCACCACTAAGCGGTCGCCCATCTGTAGGCGCAAGTTAGGTCGAGCCAAAAGCTTCAAACCACTACGATAGATGCGTGTGGTGTTTACGCCATATTTATGGCGGAGCTTAAGCGCTCCGAGTTTCTTGCCGTTCCATTCGGTTTTGGTGATTACTATCTGCTTTGAGATTAAATCGCGGTCAATGGAATTCCAATCGATATCCTTTTTGTTCCAATCTACCTCATTCACCCGTTCGCCAAAGAGCAGCGACAGGTTTTCGGTGTCTTTTTCGCTTGTCACCACCAGCAAGTGGTCGTTCTCCTGGAGCACAGTCTTCGAGTCGGGTGTTTCTGCCTCGTTATTGCGCCACAAACGCGACACCACGAAGGCCCTACCGCTTATTCTGCCCACTTCTTGCAGCGTCTTGCCGAAGATGCCGGGATTGAGCACCTTGAATTCCACCACATAGGTTTCATCGTTATCCTCGCTGGGCGTGTCAACCACGCCATTTTTGCCAAATCGCACTCGCTTCATCACGGCAAGCGCCAATATCACGCCCACCACACCGAGCGGATATGCCACAGCACATCCCAATGCCAGCGAACTGCCCGACAAGCCCACCTGCTTGGCAGCCTGCTGTGCTGCCGCAAGTGCCGGAGTATTGGTGGCTGCACCGCAAAGCACGCCCACAAGGTCGGCCAAGTTCATGCCTGTGGCATAACTCGCTATCACAGCCATCAGCAGACCTAATATCACCACGCTGAGGCCTAAAAAGTTGAGTGTAATACCGCCTTTGCGAAACGAACTAAAGAAACCTGGACCCACCTGTATGCCCAGGGCATAGATAAACAGCACCAAGCCAAAACTTTCTACATAATACAATATGTGTTGGTCGATACTCACCCCGAAGTGACCTGCCACAATGCCCATAAAGAACACAAATGTAGCGCCTAACGAGACTCCAAGTATCTTAACTTTTCCAAGCGAAAGCCCCACTGCACAGAGAAACGATAACACTATCACCGCCTGTAGGGCACTATGATTTACAAATACCTCATTTATCCAATTCATAGTTTTTTCTCATTTGAGCGCAAAATTACTCAAAATTATTCGAATATTTCCTATCTTTGTCACACATTTGGAAATATATAGGTTTTAGATTACAAAAAACGATTTTTTACTGTGTACAACGATAACACTTACGGTAACACCTCATCGTTTCGTAATATCGACTGGGTTACCATCTTCACATACCTCATTCTCGTGATAGCCGGAGCCATCAGCATCTATGCTGCAAGCTACGACTTCGACCATGCGAGCATGTTCGACTTCTCGGAATTTTCGGGAAAACAATTCCTTTGGATCGGGCTTTCGCTGATTATCGGGTTCTCTATCCTGCTCATCGACCGGCGGCTCATCGAAGCATACGCCTACCCCATATATGGCCTGATGATTCTGGTGCTGATAGTCACCATATTCGTAGCCCCCGACATCAAGGGCTCGCGGTCGTGGCTCGTTTTCGGTCCTGTGAGCCTCCAGCCTGCCGAATTTGCCAAGTTTGCCACTGCGCTGGCACTTGCCAAGCTCTTCGGAGGCTATAATTTCTTGCTCAATAAGAGTTGGACCAACTATGCCAAGTGTGCCCTGATTATCGGACTGCCTATTTTGCTTATTTTGGCGCAGAAAGAGACTGGTTCGGCTCTCGTATATACCTCACTCGTGTTTGTGCTTTATCGCGAAGGCATGAGCGGATTTGTTCTGTTTGCGGCGTTTAGCGCGGTGGTAATCTTTGTGGTTTCATCTATGTTTGCCGATACGCTCACCATGGGCATACCCACAGGCGAATTCATCGTGTTTATCTACATTATGGTGGTGATAGTGGGCATGCTGCTATTCTACAGTCGCTCTATCTTCATCTGTCGCAACATCACCATTGGTTATATCGCATCGGGTGTTATAGCATTTGCCCTTCACTTGGCTGGTATCGACATTCCCGGCATGGCATTCTTCCTTACAGTGATAGGCGTTTCGATTGTCTATCTGCTACTTGCCATGTTTCACGACAATATCAAGCGCATACTCATCACCGTGTCGTTTGCCGTTTGCTCCGTAATATTTATGTTCTCGGTGAGCTATGTGTTCAACAATATCCTTCAGCCTCACCAGCAGATGCGCATCAAGGTGGCACTCGGCATCGAGCAGGACCTTCGCGGAGCTGGCTACAACGTCAATCAGTCGAAGATAGCCATCGGTTCGGGTGGCATTCTCGGCAAGGGATTCCTCAACGGCACTCAGACTAAGCTGAAATATGTTCCCGAACAACACACCGACTTCATCTTCTGCACCATCGGCGAGGAAGAAGGCTTTGTGGGCACTACTTTGGTGCTTGGCACATTCCTATTCTTTGTGCTTCGCATCATCTCTATAGCCGAACGCCAGCGAACGGCTTTTGGGCGCGTATATGGCTATAGCGTGGCATCGTATCTGATATTCCACCTTGCCATCAACATAGGCATGGTGATTGGGCTTTGCCCTGTTATCGGCATCCCGCTGCCATTCTTCAGTTATGGCGGTTCTTCCCTGTGGGGATTCACCATTTTGCTCTTCATTCTGCTCCGTCTCGACTCCACTCGAGCCACCTACGGCAATTACTAATCTCTTGCAACCTCACAATATATCGAGGGCGAAGAAAACTGCGGTTTTCCTCGCCCTCGCATTTTATCTTTCTCTGTCTCTATTGCTTCATCGCTTGGCGCAGATTCAGCACTTGTTGCACAAATTCCTCGTCGCTAAGGTTCCATGGCAACCAGTTGATGTGGAATCCTCGGCGCTCCATGCCGCGAAACCAGGTCATCTGGCGCTTGGCAAACTGATGAATAGCTATCTCCAGCAGTCGGAACATCTCCTCTCGGGTGGTCTCGCCTATCACATGCTGCGTGAGAAATTTATATTCAAGTCCGTAATATATCAGGTCGTCGGGCGAGATGCCACTGTCGATGAGCCGTCGCACCTCATCGATCATGCCATCGGCGAGGCGGGTCTTTAAACGCTCTGTTATTCGGCGGCGGCGATTCTCCACATCTATGTCAACGCCTATCACAAGGGCATTTTCTATAGGATGAGGCTTTGTAGCCACCTCAAGATGCGGATTCTCCTGATAGTAGGTCTGAATCTCGATGGCGCGAATAGCGCGTTTGCAGTTATCTACGTCGGTGCTGTTGTGCAGAGTCTTCATCTGGCTGAGAATAGAGGTGAGTTCCTCGAGCGACTTGCCTTCAAGGCTCTCGCGCAATGCCTTGTTTTGAGGCACTTGAGGCAATTCTATGCCTTTGAGCACACTCTCCACATACAAGCCTGTGCCTCCGCACAATATCACGTTCTTGCCGCGGCTGCGAATGTCATTATATGCCTCGTGATAGTCGCGCAGATATTCATATAGGTTATACTTGTAACCGGCATCGCAGATGTCAATCAAGTGATATGGCACTTCGCCATAATCGGCAAGGTCTTTGCCTGTTCCGAGGTCCATTCCTCGATATATCTGGCGCGAATCGGCACTGATAATCTCAGCGTCGATGGCTCGAGCCAGCGCCACAGCCTTCGAGGTTTTCCCCGAGGCTGTAGGACCGGTGATAACATATAGAGTTTCGTCGATTGGCATTATTCTGCGATGTTATTCTGTAGATTATTATTTCAAATTCTTATTAAAGAAGTCTAACACCTTATTATAGAGTGGCAAACGTGTTTCACAACCGTTAATCGAGTGATTCATATTGAGATACACCATCATATCCAATAGTTTGCCTTGCTGAGTCATTTCGGCAGCATACTGATAGGTGTTGGTGATATGCACATTATCGTCGGCTGTGCCTGCCATGATAAGCAAATTGCCCTTCTGTTGGCGTACTCGCTTCAATGGCGAACCTTCGTCGTAGCCCGATTCGTTCTCTTTAGGGGTGCGCATAAAGCGTTCGGCATAGATGGTGTCGTAGAAGCGCCAATCGGTAACAGGAGCTATTGCCACACCGGCTGCGTATGGACTGTCGAGCTGCGACATCGCCATAAGCACCTCATATCCACCGAAACTCCATCCCCAGATGCCTATCTTATTAGCATCCACATATGGCTGCTTTGCCATATACTTAGCTGCTGCTATCTGGTCGATGGTTTCGTAGTAACCGAGCTTCATATACACGCACGATTCGAATTCTTTGCCTCTATAACCCGTACCGCGGCCATCAACGCACACCACGATATAGCCCTGAGTAGCAAAGTATTCTTCCCAATCGAGTTTCCAACTGTTCTTCACTTGCTGCGAGCCTGGGCCGCTATATTGCGACATTATCACAGGATACTTCTTATTGGCATCGAAATCAAGCGGCTTAATCATATAGCCATCGAGCATATTGCCATCGCTCTGCAACTTAAAGAATTCGCGCTTAGGCACATCGTTGGCGGTGTATTTTGCAGCATACTCTTCGTTCAATTCGAGTGTGCGCAGGCTCTTGCCTGTAGCGGTGTTGATTACTCGATACTGGTTAGGTGTCTTTGCATCGCAGAAGTTCTGGATATAGAACGCCATATTCTTGCTAAATGTAGCCGAATATGTGCCTTCGCCCTCCACTACTGGAGCTATCACGCCTTTGGCATCCACCTTGGCGATTGTGCGGTCGAGCGGACTAACTTGGGTAGATTGGAAATAGAACGACTTATTTACGGGATTGTAACCATAGTAGGCAGTAACGTTCCAATTACCATTAGTAAGCTGCTTAATCAGCGAACCGCTGTTAGAATACTGGTAAAGGTGCGTCCAACCGCTCTTTTCGCTACGGATAATGAAGAAGTTGTCGTAATACACAGCCTCGGTAACGTGCTCATAGTTAATCCAAGTCTTGCTTTTCTCCGAATAGATGAGTTTAGCCACAGTTGAGCGTGGATTTACGGCATATAGCGATATTTCGTTCTGATGGCGATTGAGTTTAGTCACCATCAAGCGGTCGGGAGTCTTGCCATATACAATCTTTGGGATATAATCATCATCCTCCATAGGCACGTTCATGGTCTTGAGTGTGCGGTTTTCCACATCGTAGCTTATAACGCTCACTTTCGAATTTTCGCAACCTGCCTTTGGGTACTTATAGTTGTATGCACCGGGATAAAGTCGATTCTCCTCAATAGGATTGCATGCGCCGTGATACATCTGCATCGAGTACATAGGCACGCGCGATTCGTCCCAGCGTACGAACGAGAGAGTAAGGTTATCGGGCGCCCAAGCAAGCGAGTTGAGCAAACCGAATTCCTCTTGATACACCCAATCGGGCACACCGTTGATTATCTCGTTCACTTTGCCGTCCTTGGTTACAGGCACCACGCTGCCATAATCGAGTTTCTTGATATAGATATTATTATCGTGCACGTATGCCACCATACGGCCGTCGGGCGATAGCGTAGCTATCTCCTCACGTCCTTCGTCGCTGAGTTTTGTCAACTTATTATGGCGTATCTCATACACATAATAGTCGGCACTGAAAGAGTAGCGATAAATCATCTCCACATTGGTGTAGAGCAGCACCTTGCTTTCGTCTTCCGACAGTTCGAATCCGTCGAAATGCTTCACATCGCAGTCGCGAGCAGTTGCGGCATCAAACACCACTGTCTCTGCTCCGGTCTTAAAGTCTATTTTCAGCACTTGCGAACCCTTTCTAAGCGTATAGTAGCTCACACCGTCGGCCGATGGTGTCACCGAACCGATTCCCTTTTTACCCTGCCATAACACGGCATCGCGAAGCGTAAATGCTTCGGCACTTGCGCCAAACGCCACCAACATTGCCAACATCAGCAGCGCCACTTTTCTCATTAATTTCATCGTTATGCTTATGAATTTTCGTTTTTCAGTTTATATTCTCTGATAACCCATTTGCCGCAGCCCATCAATAGGCTCGCAATGCGCTATGCACAAATGCAAAGATAGCGAAAAAACCTGACATTATGCACTAAGGGCGCATCAAATGATATTGACGCGCCCT
Source organism: uncultured bacterium (assembly GCA_945612775.1). Taxonomy (GTDB): domain Bacteria; phylum Bacteroidota; class Bacteroidia; order Bacteroidales; family Muribaculaceae; genus SFTJ01. The sequence goes on from CALZAF010000015.1 coordinate 13,172, forward strand.
CTGCGATAATATTATCGAAATATTGCTATTTCTTATTCAAGTCATTAGTCCTTCTTAACGCCGTAAGCTGCAAGGTCGTCAGCTACGATGTTCTTGAGCATGCTCATGTTCTTTGCAACTTCGCCTTCGGCATAGTTTACATATACCTTAGCACTGTCGGCAAAGAGTTCAGGAGCCTTCGAAGCATCGTTCACGAGCAAGTAAGCCATGATGGTGTGACCTGCAATTTCCACAAGGCGACGCGACTGAAGGTCGAAGTATTCCTTGTTGGCAGTGTCAATCTTGCCCACGATGTCGAAGTATTGCTCAGCCATAGCGTTAACGCGTGCCTGAAGTGGCTTCATTTCTTCGCTAACTTCTTCGGCTGCATACACCTTCATTTGGTCGGCATATACGCCCTTGGTTACGTTACCGATAGCTGCCACAACTTGCAGCTGAGTAGTACCTTCGTAAATCGAAGTGATGCGAGCATCGCGATAGATGCGTTCGCAAGCGTAATCCTTCATGAAACCGCTACCGCCGTGCACTTGGATGCAGTCGTAAGCGTTTTGGTTACAGAATTCGCTGCCCATACCCTTGGTGAGTGGAGTGTAGGCTGTAGCAAGACGAGAATAAGCCTTCATTTCGGCACGTTCCTCTGGAGTGAGCGTGCGTTCGCGAGCTATATCTTCGAGAATCTTAGTCATATCGACGAAACGGGCAGTTTCATAAAGCAATGCGCGCGATGCGTCGAGCTTAGCCTTCATGTTTGCTATCATTTCAGCCACTGCTGGGAATTCGATGATTGCCTTGCCGAATTGCTTACGGTCGTTGGCGTATGCCAATGCTTCGCGATAAGCAGCTTCGCTGATACCTACCGATTGCGATGCAATACCGAGGCGTGCGCAGTTCATAAGAGCCATCACATACTTAATCAAACCAAGCTTGCGGGAGCCGACCAATTCTGCCTTTGCGTTCTTAAATACAAGTTCGCATGTTGGGCTGCCCTTGATACCAAGCTTATGTTCGATGCGGCGAACGATTACGCCACCGTCGTTGCGGTCGTAGATAAACATCGAAAGTCCGCGGCCGTCCTTTGTGCCTTCTTCCGAACGAGCAAGCACAAGCGAGATGTGAGCGTCGCCATTGGTGATGAAGCGCTTAACGCCGTTTAGGCGCCATGTGCCGTCCTCTTCGCAGTAAGTAGCCTTGAGCATAACTGCCTGAAGGTCACTACCTGCATCTGGCTCGGTAAGCGACATTGCCATAGTTTCACCAGCGCTTACGCGGGTCAAATAGCGCATCTTCTGGTCTTCGTCGGCAAACTCATAGATGGTCTCTGCACAGTCTTGCAAGCCCCATACGTTCTCAAATGCTGCATCAGCGCGGCTCACGATATCGTTTGCCATGATGTAAGGCACAATCGAGAAGTTCAAGCCGTTGTAGCGACGTGGCAATGAGATGCCCATCAAGCCTGCTTGATTGATGGCATCGAGGTTCTTCTGTGTTCCTTCGGCATACTTAACGTGACCGTCGATTACATGAGGACCTTCTGCATCTACTGACTCTGCATTTGGTGCGATTACTTCTGCTGCCAATTCACCTGCTATTTCGAGAACTTTCTCATATGAGTCCATTGCGTCCTCAAAGTTCATTGGTGCATAGTCATATTTTTCACAATCTATGTAGTTGCGTTCCTTGAGCGCTACTATTCTCTGCATCAATGGATGATTCAGATGATATCTGAGCGCCTTATTGTCGGTATAAAAATTTGCCATTTCTGTCTTGTGTTTACTTAGAGTTCTTTTTATAATACTTAATCAAGCGTGGAATCACCTGTTCTACATCGCCATTGATTACATAGTCGGCAATCGAGTTGATTGGAGCGTTTGGATCGTTGTTGATTGAGATTACGATGGCACTTTCTTGCATACCTGCTATGTGCTGGATTTGACCTGAAATACCACATGCAATGTACAACTTAGGACGCACTGTCACACCAGTTTGACCGATTTGGCGATCGTGGTCTTCGCAATAACCTGCGTCGATAGCTGCACGCGATGCACCTACTTCTGCGCCAAGTGTGTCAGCCAATTCGAATAGCATATCGAAGCCTTCCTTGCTGCCCATACCGTAACCACCGGCTACGATAATCGACGAGTTCTTGATGTTTACCTTCGACTTTTCGATGTGGCGGTCGATAATCTTCACTACGAAGCTTTCTTCATCTACATACTTCTTTGCATCGAGGTTCACTACTTCGCCCTTGTAGTTGGCATCGAAGATTTCCTTCTTCATCACGCCTTCGCGCACTGTTGCCATCTGTGGACGGCAGTCGGGGTTAACGATAGTAGCCACGATGTTGCCACCGAATGCTGGACGGATTTGATACAACAAGTTGTCGTAGTGCTTTCCTGTCTTTGGGTCGGTGTGGTCGCCGATTTCGAGCGAAGTACAGTCGGCAGTCAAACCGCTGTGCAAGCACGATGATACGCGTGGACCAAGGTCACGACCGATAGTGGTAGCGCCCATCAAGCAGATTTGTGGCTTGATTTCGCGGAATAGATTGATTACAATCGATGAGTGTGGAAGCGAGGTGTATGGATAGAGACGAGCATCTTCTACCTTATATACCAAATCCACGCCGTAGGGGAACAATTGGTTCTCGATTCCTTCGAGCTTGTCGCCTATTACGATTGCTTCGAGTTTAACGCCGAGTTCTGTAGCAAGTTTGCGGCCCTTAGTAAGCAATTCCAAACTAACATCGGCAACCTTGCCTTCGTCGTATTCGCAATATACTATTAAATTATAATTGTCTGTCATCTTTTGAATATTTTGAAATTGTTACTGATTATCCGATTGTATGCTCTGCCATCAAATCTTGAATCAATGCTTCAAGACCGGCTTCGTCGTTTCCGTCGATAACTTTGCTTTCCTTTGCAGCAAACACCACGTTCACCACATTCTTTACCTTTGTTGGCGAACCGGCAAGACCACATTGTTCGAGGTCTGCTTCGATTTCTGCTGCGCTCCATTCCTTGAGGTTCAAGAATTCGCGCTTATCTACCAATGCTGCCTTTTCGGCTGGCAATGCTGCCTTCTCGCTTGGAGTAACAGCATATTTGTATTTCTGTATCAAGCGTGCGTTGCGTGGACGGCATGCATCAGCGCTTCCGTTTACGGTAACTACCAATGGCAATGGACATTCCACTGTCTCAACGCCTGATTCGAGACGGCGAGTAACGATTGCCTTGCCATCTTCTACCTTTACGCTTTCGGCGTAGGTTACTTGTGGCAAACCAAGCTTTTCAGCCACCTGAGGACCTACCTGTGCTGTGTCACCATCGATTGCCTGGCGGCCACCAAAGATGATGTCATACTTGCCAAGGTGCTTGATTGCTGTTGCGATTGCATAAGAGGTTGCCAAGGTATCGGCACCTGCCAATGCGCGGTCAGTCAATACTATACCAGTGTCGGCTCCACGATAGAGACTCTCGCGGATTACTTCAGCTGCCTTTGGAAGACCCATTGTGAGAAGTGTAATTGTCGAACCTGGATTTTTATCTTTCAATTGCAAGGCTTGTTCCAATGCGTTCAAATCTTCTGGATTGAAGATTGCTGGGAGTGCCGCACGATTGATTGTTCCGTCGGCCTTCATCGCATCTTTGCCTACATTACGAGTATCTGGCACTTGTTTTGCCAAAACTACAATGTTATAACTCATAATTTGAGATATTAAGATTTGTTATTAATAATATTTTCTCTCTTTTTTATCAAAAATATGGGCGAATACGCCTCTGAACATATCCACACCATACTTAAATTAGGTGCAAAGTTACACAAAATCAATCATGTAAGCAACTTTTTTGTCCTCCTTTAGTTATTTTTTCATTTCTATTGGTCTAAATGTCGCATTTTCTAAAAAAATGTCATTTTTTTCATTTCTACGACACGCGCCCATTGCTGCCGAATCACTTATTTTCGGCTTTTCCCCACAGATTTTCCATGCGTTCCTTCATCTTAGCCTCTTGTGGATTGCTGCAGGCTTGCCAGAACACTGGGTGATTGGCTTCCTTTGGCAAAAACTCTTGTCGCACGAAATTGCCCGGATAATCGTGAGCATACTTATAGCCATGTCCGTAGCCCATCTGCGCCATCAACTTGGTGGGTGCATTGCGCAGGTGCAACGGCACTGGCAGATTGCCGGTTTGCTCCACAAACTGCAGAGCGTTGTTGATTGCCATATAGGCTGAATTGCTCTTAGGCGAGGTGGCAAGGTAGATGGCACACTCGGCAAGCGGTATGCGGCCCTCAGGCCAACCTATCTTCTGAATGGTGTCGAATGTGGCATTGGCAAGCAGCAACGCATTTGGATTGGCAAGGCCTATGTCCTCGCTCGCCGAAATCACCAGGCGGCGGGCTATAAACTTGGGGTCTTCGCCGCCGGCTATGAGGCGTGCAAGCCAGTAGATAGCGGCATCGGGGTCGCTTCCGCGTATCGACTTGATAAACGCCGAGATAATGTCGTAGTGCATCTCTCCGTCCTTGTCGAACGCCATTGGATTTTGCTGCAAACGCTCGGTCACCAGCTGGTCGTTGATCACAAATGGCTCATCGGGCTTAAGGGCCTGAACCATTAGGTCGAGTATATTGAGCAGCTTTCGAGCATCTCCGCCCGAGAATCGCAGCAGCGCCTCGGTTTCTTCCACCTTCACATCGTGACTTTTCAGCAATTCGTCGCGGGTAATTGCCCGATTGAGCAAGTCGAGCAAATCATCGTTTTCGAGCGGTTTTAGCACATACACTTGGGCGCGTGATAGCAGCGGCCTAATCACCTCAAACGATGGGTTCTCGGTGGTGGCTCCAATGAGCGTAACGGTGCCATTTTCAACGGCTCCAAGCAGCGAATCTTGCTGCGACTTATTGAAACGGTGAATTTCATCGATAAACAGCACTGGGCGACCTGTGGAAAACACGCTTCGGGCATCGTTGGCGCAGCGGTCAAGCAATTCGCGCACATCCTTCACGCCCGACGTTACAGCCGAGAGTGTGTAGAATGGCACTCGTATTTGTGCGGCTATTATCTTGGCAAGCGTGGTCTTTCCTACCCCGGGAGGGCCCCAGAGTATAAACGACGATATGTTGCCCGATTCTATCATTCGTCGTATCACCGCACCCTCGCCCACGAGGTGTTTCTGTCCTATATATTCATCAAGCGTCTTCGGACGCATGCGTTCGGCTAATGGCTCGTTCACTTTTTAGTTTTTTCTGATTTAAAGCACAAAATTACAAAAAACTCACCTCTTTATCGTTGTCATCATCCATTTTTACGCACTATTTCGACCTCCTTTAAGTTTTTTTGAATAGTGTTAATTATTAGCGGTACGATAATTTTTACTAACTTTACACCCGATAAAAGCTAAACAACAAACCAAACTAACTCTCATAAGTGAAAAAGATACTTTTCATCGCAATGATTACACTGCTTTCTATTGCCAACACATCGTTTGCCAAGGATCGCATCGTGAAAATCAAAGTGGTGCACACCACCGACGTTCACGGAAATTGCTTTCCTTACAATTTCATAACTCACTCGCAATGGAAAGGCAGCATGGCTCGAGTTGCTTCTTTCGTTAAGCAAGAACGCAAAAAATATGGCAAAAACCTTATCTTGCTTGATAATGGCGACATGCTTCAAGGGCAACCATCAGCCTATTATTTCAATTTCATCAACACCACCGACCCGCATCTATTTGCTTCGGTGCTCAACTATCTAAACTACGACGCTGCCAACATCGGCAACCACGACGTAGAAACCGGTCACGCCGTATATGACCGATGGATTTCGGAATGTAACTGCCCTATCATCGGCGCAAACACCATCGAAAAAAGCACTGGAAAGCCTTATCTGCCTCCTTATAAAATCATCAATCGCGACGGCGTGAAGGTGGCAATCTTGGGCTTGATTACTCCTGCCATACCGGCTTGGCTCGCCGAAAACCTGTGGGAAGGCCTCTACTTTGAGGATATGGTGAAAACTGCATCTAAATGGATTCCCTACATTCAAGAAAACGAAAAGCCCGACTTGATAATTGGATTGTTTCACGCCGGTCAGGACATAAAACGCTCGGTGGAAGGCTTTGCCGAAAACGCTTCGCTCGAGGTGGCTAAAGGCGTGCCGGGATTCGACATCGTGCTCTTCGGCCACGACCACCAACTCGAATATAAATTGGTGCAAAACTCGGCGCACAAAAATGTGGTAATGGCCAATGCTGGAACAAACGGCATTGCAGCAAGCAATATCGAGATTTCGTTCAAGCTTCGCGACGGCAAGGTTATCGACAAGTCGATTATCGGCGGCCTCGAGGACATCAACAAATATGCTCCCGATGCCGACTTCATCAGCCATTTTCAGAAGCAATTTGATGAGGTAAACAGTTTCGTTTCGGAGAAAATTGGCGTTATCACCAAGACCATTTCCACTCGCGATGCCTATTTCGGTTCGTCGGCATTTGTAGATCTTATACACCAGATTCAGCTCGAAACTTCGGGCGCCGAAATCTCGTTTGCCGCGCCTCTATCGTTCGATGCCACCATCAAGCAGGGCGACATACTCATGAGCGATATGTTCAACCTGATGAAATACGAGAATATGCTCTACGTAATGAGCCTTACAGGCAAAGAAATCAAGGATTTCCTTGAATATTCATATTATATATGGACAAATCAGATGTCGTCGGCATCCGACCACATGCTTTGGCTGAAGGAATCGAAAACCGAGGGCGATGAAAATCGCGCCGCGTTCCAAAACGAGAGCTTCAACTTCGACTCTGCTGCAGGCATAATCTACACCGTAGATCTCACCAAGCCACGCGGCGAGAAGGTTAACATCGTCAGCATGGCCGACGGCAGCGAATTCTCGTTCGACCGAAGCTACAAGGTGGCAATCAACTCTTATCGTGGCAATGGCGGCGGCGGTCACCTCACCGCTGGTGCTCATATCAGCAAAGACGAACTGAAAAGTCGCATCATCTCTGCCACCGATAAGGACCTCCGCTTCTATATGCTCGAATACATCCGCGCCAAGGGCGAAATCAATCCTAAACCAGCAGGCAACTGGAAGTTTATCCCCGACGATTTCGTCAACGAAGCCAAAGCCCGCGACTATAAGATTCTATTCAACTAATAACGGATTTTACCATTATACACATTATCACGCCAGCATCGCAATTTCACCAACTTGCGGTGCTGGCGTTTTTTCAAAACTTACATTTTTGCGTGCAATTTGCTGAAAATTTGCTTAAATTTGCACCATTATGGACAATAAACAGCAGATTTCTACCCGAAAGGGCATCATAGCATTATCACCCATAGCGGTGTTTCTTATTCTTTATCTTGTGGTGTCGATTGCAATCAACGATTTCTACAAGATGCCATTAGCATTGGCTTTTATCGTGGCATCTCTTTGGGGCGTTATGAGCATCAAGCGCGTGCCGCTCACAGAGCGTATCGAAATATTTTCGCGCGGCGCTGCCAACAGCAATGTGCTTTACATGATATGGATTTTCATCCTTGCCGGCGCATTTTCGGCGTTGGCTAAGGGCGTGGGATCTATCGAGGCAACGGTGGCGCTAACGATGTCGGTGCTCCCCTCGGAATTTATCATTCCGAGCATGTTTATCGCAGCCTGCTTCATTTCGCTGAGCATAGGCACATCGGTGGGCACTGTGGTGGCACTAACTCCTTTCGCGGTAGAACTCGCCGAGGCCACAGGCAATAGCATAGCGTTTTTCGTGGCTGTGGTGCTTTGCGGCTCGTTTTTCGGCGACAACCTGTCGTTTATTTCCGACACCACCATCGCAGCCACTCGCAGCCAAAATTGCAAGATGAATGAGAAATTCAAGGCAAACCTATGGATTGCCGTTCCTGCTGCCGTAATTGCGCTTATCACATTCTCCATTTTAGGCAATGTGGGCTCTTCTGTCATCAACATCGACGCTGCTAATCCGTGGCTTATTGTGCCCTATCTTTTAGTTATCATTACCGCCATCTTCGGCGTCAATGTGCTGCTTGTGCTCACCATAGGCATAGTGTCGTGCATCGTGATAGCTCTGTTCTGCACCGATGTACACATCATCGACATGTGCAGCCACATGGGTATCGGCATCGATGGCATGGGCAACCTGATAATTGTCACTTTGCTGGCTTCAGGACTCCTCGAGGTAATTCGCCACAACGGAGGAATACAATATCTCATTCAAGTGCTCACGCGCCGAATCAATGGCGTGCGTGGCGCTCAAGCCTGCATTTCGCTCGTTGTGAGCGTGGTGAACGTCTGCACCGCCAACAACACCATTGCCATCATCACCGTAGGTCAGATTGCTCGCCGCATAGCGCAGCAGTTCGGACTTAGCCCGCGAAATGTGGCAAGTCTGCTCGACACTTGCTCTTGCATCGTGCAGTGCATTATTCCCTACGGCGCTCAAGCACTGCTTGCTGCCGGAATTGCCGGAGTGACGCCTGTAGCGTTTTTCCCATATCTTTATTACGCTTGGGCTCTCGCGCTAATGGTGGCTCTTTCTATCATTTTCCGTTTTCCTCGTTACCCTATCGCAAGCAATCAATGAGAAAGCTCTGCCCATCTTGCCAGAAACCTAAAGTGCTGTTTGCGAGTGAACTCGAAGCGCTGAAATACATCAAAAGCCGTCGCAACAAGGCAGCAAATGTGCATCTCAAGCCCTACTACTGTGAGGCTTGCCAAGCATGGCATCTAACCCACAAGGTGCGATAGCTATCAAATGCACTTTTGCACAGATATTTGCATATGTTCTTGCCTTTTGCGCATGCATTTTTAGCCGATATTTCGTTGTTTCGATTTATCTCTGTAACTTTGCACTATGATTTACCCGAAAAATTTTGAAACTAAAATAGGATTCGACACCGTAAGAGCCGAAATCGAGCGTCGGTGCATCAGCCCTCTTGGCACATCTCATTGTGCCAAGATACACTTCTCGTCGCAATATGCCGAGGTGACCACATGGCTTAATCAAACCAACGAATTTCTCACCATACTCAACGGTGGCAAAGAGTTTCCTCTCAACCACTTCTTCGATGTGCGACCTGCATTGAAGGCAATAACCGTGCCCGGCAGCTTTATTACCGAGGCAAACCTCTTCGACCTTCAGCGCTCGCTCATCACCATTACCGAGATTATACGCTTTTTCCGCACCGACGACCCTGACGCCGAATCGCCCTACCCTGCGCTTTGCCAACTCACGGAGTCGATGCACGATTTCCCATTGATTCTCAACGAAATTTCGCGCGTTCTCGATAAGTTTGGCAACGTAAAAGATTCGGCATCGCCCGAATTGCTCGAACTGCGCCGGTCGTTAATGTCAACCACCGCCAGCATCAACAGCATCATGCGCGGCATCATCAATCAGGCTCGCCAGGACGGCTACCTCGACAAAGATGCCACTCCATCGATTCGCGACGGACGCCTCGTGCTGCCGGTTTCGCCTATGAACAAGCGAAAGATTCGCGGTATCGTTCACGATGAGTCGGCTACCGGCCGAACCGTGTTTATCGAACCTGCCGAAATAGTGGAAGCCAACAACCGCATTCGCGAAATCGAGGCTGAAATACACCGCGAAGTGATTCGCATCCTAACGCAAGTTACCGATGTGATTCGCCCTCATATCCCCGACCTGCTCGAGTCGTATGAAACGCTTGGCAGCTTCGATTTTATCCGTGCAAAGGCGCTATTTGCACAGGATATCGACGCTTGCCTGCCTCACATCGAGAAAAAAGCGCAAATCGAACTATATCACGCCGTTCACCCTGCCCTGCTTATCGCCCTCCGCGAACAAGGCAAGGAGGTGGTGCCTCTCAACGTCACGCTCACCAAGAAAGACCGAATATTGGTGATTTCGGGACCTAATGCAGGTGGTAAATCGGTGTGCCTCAAGACAGTAGGCGTGGTGCAATACATGACTCAATGCGGCATTTTGCCTCCTGTTTACTACAATTCGCACATCGGCATGTTCCGAAGCATATTCATCGACATCGGCGACCAGCAGTCGATAGAAAACGACCTCAGCACATATAGTTCGCATCTCTACAATATGAAGACGATGCTCAACCGTGCCGACAACACTTCACTTATACTTATCGACGAGTTCGGCAGCGGCACCGAACCGCAGATTGGCGCCGCTTTAGCTCAAGCTATATTGCATCAACTCAACGAAAAACGCGTATTCGGCATCATCACCACTCACTACCAGAATCTGAAGCATTATGCCGACGACACCGACGGACTTATCAACGGCGCTATGCTCTACGACCGTCAACACATGCAGCCTCTGTTTCAGCTCTCTGTGGGCTATCCGGGCAGCTCGTTTGCCATAGAGATAGCTAGCAAAATAGGCATTCCTGCCGATGTGATTGCCGAGGCTTCGTCGATAGTGGGTAGCGATTATATCAACATGGATAAATATCTCTTAGACATAGCCCGCGACCGAAAATACTGGGAAACCAAGCGTCAAGAGATTCACAATAAGGAGAAACGGCTCAACGAGGTGGCTGAGCAATACAACGAGCAAGTGGAAAGCCTGCGCACCCAGCAGCGCGAGATTATTCACGCCGCCAAAGCCGAGGCTAAGGACATTCTCTCGAAAACCAACGCCAACATCGAACGCACCATACGCGAAATTCGCACTGCTCAAGCCGAAAAAGAGAAAACCAAAGAACTTCGCCGACAACTCGACGAGTTCAAGCAGCGCATTCAGCACACCGATGAGAGCGACGAGGTGCCTAATATGCCAAAACCTCTACCGGGCAAGAAAAAGCAGCAGCCCAAGAAGGCTCAACCGACAGCCGAGTCGGCAAACCTTAGCGTTGGCGACAATGTCACCATCGACAATTCGTCGTCGGTAGGCGAAATCATCGCCCTCGAGGGCAACAAAGCTGTAGTGGCTATTGGCGGATTCATCACCCGCGCTCCACTATCGAAACTCAAACCCACATTGCGCAAAGCCGACAAACCGAAAGCCCCATCGGGCGTTACCAAGGCCACCAGCGATGCCTTGCGCGAGCGCCAGCTCAACTTCAACCCCGACATCGATGTGCGCGGTATGCGTGGCGACGAGGCTATTCAGGCTGTAACCTATTTTCTCGACGACGCCATACAGTTCAGCAGCAAGCAAGTGCGCATATTGCACGGCACCGGAAATGGCATTCTTAGAACACTCATTCGCCAATACCTCAACACCGTGGTGGGCGTAAAATCATATCACGACGAGCACATTCAGCTCGGCGGCGCCGGAATTACTGTGGTAGAACTCGCTTAACACTGCGAGAATCTGCCACAACATGCCTGTCGCGGCAATTTTTATGCATCTTGAGTAAAAATATTTCGCCTTTTATTAGGCGAAAGTTATCGTTTTTAGGTATCTTTGTAAGTAATACATAACCACAAAAATACTAAATCGAAATTATGACTCAAGAGGAACTATTATCAATAGTCAGCAATTTTGCCATCGGCGGCAAGGCTGTGGAAGTGTGCCCACTTGGCAATGGACTTATCAACACCACCTAT
>CALZAF010000016.1 GCA_945612775.1 uncultured bacterium
AAAAAAATCGTTTTTGCTGAAACTTTTTGGCAAGTGCCTTCGTCTAATGGGTGTAACAATTAGAAAAAGAGCTCAATATCTAAACTTTTTAAAATTAACAACAAAAACTATAAAACTTACAACAATATGAAAACTTCAAGATTTTTCTCAATTTTCGCAATAGCATTGGTTGCTCTGGGCACTTCGTTAAAGGCTAACAGCACCGAACAATCAACCAACGATTTCACTTGCATTCAGGTGACCAACAACGTGAACTTGCAGTTCATCGACGGCAACGACTCTCGCGTAATCGCCAACGGCGACGAGGTAACTCTCGAATATGATGGCAACACACTAACCATCAGCGCAAAAGACACAAGCACAACCCCTACCGTCACCATCTGTGCTCCTCAGCTCCGAACCATTGAATACGACGGCAACGCCGATATCACTCTCAGCGGCAAGCTGAGCGCTAATCAGCTGGTAATGTGCACCAATGGCGAAGGCACTATGGTGATAGAAGATGCATCGATTAAGCGTCTATCTTGCTCAGTGCAAGGCGCTGGCAACATCTTCTTCTATTCGCTCAAAGCCGACATGATGGTGTGCAACCTCGCCAACACCGGCAAGGTGATAATGGGCTCGCTAACCAGCGACGACTGCTTGGCTCACGAAACTGCACTCAATGTGGTAAGCCGCAGCTTCGACAACCCCGACAGCAACATAATGCAAAAGGCATCATTCGTGGCTAAGGGCGTGGAAGTAAGCATCTAAGCTCACATCGCTCCCTGTCATAACATCTCATATTAGCATATCTCATTCTATCCTCCGAGAGGACGTCTCGAAACGCTCAAACGCCGTTTTGATTCGTCCTCTCACCTATTTTCAATATTACCTCAAGACTTCTCCAAAATTCGCTCATAAACCTTCTTCAGGCAGCCATACCAACGCATCCACTGGCGCGGATTCCTATTCAGAATCATGAGTTTTTCGTTCATATACACCTTCTTGTTCACTTCAATCATAAGCGACTTATATTTGAAGCCAGTGTAGGGCGTTATGGAGTTGCTATATGGGGCATTAAACTCCACGCTATAGCCATAGTCCTTGAAGATTTTTCGAGCGTCGTTCACCAGGCGCTCGTCGCACGACCAATCGTCGTTAAATCCTATGCAGATATCGGTATTGGATTTGATGCTTGGGAATGAATGGCAATCCACTATCACGCTGTTTTCATTCAGATGGCTTTTGAGATTATCCTGATGCTTCTGCCACAGTCTTTTCAGAAATTCTTTACTCTCAGCGCTCAATTTGCCTCGCTTATACCCCTCAAACTCGGTGTAAATGATTCCATGCCCCAATCTCTCCAAAACATCTTCGCACAGCCGCTCAGCGTCGCACACAAAGCGCGAGTACGGGAATACCACCTTGCTAACGTTCCCAACCTCCGGCACAGTGAACAGCATATCGGTCCACCAATCAGTCCATTGGTTAACACAATCATTAATAAAAAAAGGATTTCTGGGCCAGTTGCCTATCGATGCGTCAAAAATTCCATTCACCGACGAATGTGGGATGTTTAAAACTATATTTTTCATACTATTTGGTGTGTGTTAAATTCATTGAGGCAAATATATCGATAGAATTTCTAAATTACGACTATTTGCCCAAAAATTTTCGACCTCCCGCCTCGGCGCTATCCATATTCGATGCGACTTAGCCCATGCAGGGCAATAGAATCCTACACGCAATTAATAAAATAAGGCATACTACGTCCTGTGCTGCACTATAGCGCACCGGCAGAGCATCAAGCATAATTATTTCACATCACCGAAGATTTCTTCCGTTGCAACGGTCCGTGCCGCCTGCGGAGGAAATCTTCATAGTTTTTCCTATAAATCATTGGTTTTTAGCACTGCGTTTTGCTTTCAATTCTCAATTAATAATCGTAACTTTGCACCAGTTTTAATCGAGGCGACAAAGCCACGGTGCCGCCAGAGGGCGAACATCGGTAAAAACTTAAATAATTTACAAGAAATCAACAATTTACATTATTCATAGCGTATGGAATTTGAAATGATAGCCAAAACCTTTCAAGGTTTGGAAGGCGTATTGGCAGAGGAATTGCGAAATATAGGCGCAAACAATGTGGAAGAAGGCCGACGAATGGTTTGGTTCACCGGCGACAAGGCAGTGCTTTACAAAGCCAACTTTTGCTGCCGCACCGCACTTCGCATTCTGAAGCCTATCTACAAATTCATCGCAAGCAACGCCGACGAATTGTATGAGGCAGTGAAAAAATTTGAGTGGGACACTGTGCTGAAGCTTGAACAGACTTTCTCAATCGATGCTACCATCTATAGCGACGATTTCCGCCACTCACGATTCGCCACCTACCGCGTGAAAGACGCTATCGCCGACTTCTTCACCGAAAAATATGGCAAACGCCCTTCTATCCGCCTCAACAACCCTGAGGTGCAATTCAATGTTCACATTGCCGGCAATGAAGTTACATTGTCGCTCGACTCGTCGGGTCAGTCGCTGCACAAGCGCGGTTATCGCGTGGCTCAGACCGAAGCCCCTATCAATGAGGTGCTTGCAGCCGGCATACTGAAGCTCGCTGGTTGGGACGGTCAGTGCAACTTGGTGGATCCAATGTGCGGTTCGGGAACTTTCCTCATCGAGGCTGCCCTCATGGCTGCAAACATCAATCCGGGCGTGTTCCGTAGCGGTTTCGCATTTGAAAACTGGGATGACTTCGACGCCGAGCTGTTCGAATCAATCTACGACGACGATTCGGCTGAACGCGACTTCAATTTCAAGATTTTCGGTTCCGACGTCTCGCCAAAGGCTATAGAAATAGCTAAACGCAACATCAAGAGCGCCGGCGTGAGCAAATATATCGACATCGAATGTAAGTCGCTGCAAAGCATCGATAGCATTGCCGAGGGCGAAGGCATAATGGTCACCAACCCACCTTACGGCGAACGAATAGCTGTGGAAGATATGGAAGGCCTATATCACGACCTCGGCGAACGCCTAAAGCGCGTGTTCAAGGGCTACAAGGCTTGGGTGATAGGCTATAAGACCGAATATTTCGACTGCGTAGGTCTGAAGCCATCGGTGAAGATGCCTCTGCTTAACGGTGAACTCGAATGTGAGCTTCGCGAATATGTGATGTTCGACGGAAAATACGACGATTTGCGTCGCGATGGCGGCAGCATTAAGGACGAAGACTTCGCTAAACGCCGCAGCGACGACAAACCATATCACAAGCGCCGCTTCGAGGAAACATTCAAGAGCGACCGTCGCCCGCGTCACTTCGACGACGAAGATACTCGCGAACGCCGCCCTCGCCACTTCAAAATCGAAGACCGCGATGAGCGTCCTCGCTTCGAAAAGGGCAAGAAGCAGCATCACGACCGCTTCGACGATGGCAGAAAGCCTCGCCGCGCCGACCACGACAAGATGCAACGCCGCGAACGCAGCAAACGCTTCGACGAAGATTACGAAAACGAATCGACCACCGAACGCAAGTTTGTGCACAGCGAGGACTTCTCGAAGCGTGTGGTGAAGTTCCGCGAACCACAACTCTCGAAGGACAACGAGGTGCTCTCGAACTCGCTTCGCCGTCGCGGCTGGAGAAAGAAAGATGCTGAAAACGGCGGCTCTGACGAGTAAATAGGCATTATTTCGGCATCAAAAACTTCAAAAAAACAGAATTTAAGAAAATACATCTCATAACACTCAAACAAAAATTCTTCAATAATGGCAAATCTTAACATCCTGCTATTGGGTTCGGGCGGTCGCGAATGCGCCCTCGCATGGAAAATGAGTCAAAGCGCCCGTTTGGGCAAACTATTTATCGCCCCAGGTAACGGCGGCACTGGCGCTTACGGCGAAAATGTGGCTCTATCGCCACTCGACTTCGACGCCGTGAAAGCCTTCGTCATCGAAAACCACATCGATATGGTGGTTGTGGGCAATGAAGACCCTCTTGTGGCTGGCATCTACGACTATTTCAAGGCCGATAGCAAGGTGGCCGACGTGATGGTTATCGGTCCAAGCAAGGCTGGCGCCCAGCTCGAAGGCAGCAAGGATTTTGCCAAGGGATTTATGCAGCGCCATGGCATCCCTACCGCTGGCTATTTGAGCGTAACAAAGGACAATATCGAGGAGGGCTACCGCTTCCTCGAATCACTCAAAGCCCCATACGTGCTTAAAGCCGACGGTCTGGCTGCCGGAAAGGGCGTGCTAATCCTGCCAAGCCTCGACGAAGCGAAGAAAGAACTCGGCGAGATGCTCAACGGCATGTTCGGCGCATCGAGCAGCACCGTGGTTATCGAAGAATTCCTGTCGGGCATCGAGTGCTCGGTGTTTGTGCTTACCGATGGCACTAACTATCAGGTGCTTCCTGTGGCTAAGGACTACAAGCGCATAGGCGAAGGCGACACCGGACTCAACACAGGCGGCATGGGCGCTATCTCGCCCGTGAGCTTTGCCGACGATGAGTTTATGCAGAAGGTCAACGACCGCATCATTGTGCCTACCATCAAGGGACTTCAGGAAGAAAACATCACCTATCGCGGATTTATCTTCTTGGGGCTCATCAATGTGGAAGGCAATCCTATGGTGATAGAATACAACGTTCGCATGGGCGACCCTGAGACCGAAGTTGTGATGCTCCGCATCGAAAACGACCTTGTGGAACTCCTCGAAGCCACCGCCAACCAGTGCCTCGACACCAAAGCTGTGAAAATCGACCCTCGCTATGCCGTAACGGTGATGATGGTGTCGGGCGGCTATCCCGGCAGCTACGAGAAAGGCAAAGCCATCAGCGGTCTCGACAAGGTGGAAGGCAGCATAGTGTTCCACGCTGGCACTAAAGCCACCGACGGCGGACACGTTACCTCGGGCGGCCGCGTGCTTGCAGTGAGCAGCTATGGCAACTCGAAGGACGAGGCTCTGCACCAATCGTGGGAAAACATTGCAAAAATCGATTTCGAAGGCAAATATTTCCGCCGCGACATCGGTTTTGACCTAAAGTAAGTGAATAACCCCGCTGGCGAGTGTGTGCCGAGAGCATCAGTCTCGCCGCAACAAGATAAAATGCCTAAACATTCTGCGCCGCCGAGCTGCACTCAACGCTCGGCGGCTGGAATAAGCGGCTATACCTCTCATATAGTGTGAAATGAAATTCAGGGAAAGCATAATTAATGACTTCTTCAATAGCAAGGTTTTTGCCATTCTCTCGGCAATAGCCTTGATATTTGTTGTCTATGTCAATTATTTGTCGGGCAACATGATTAGCGCTTCCTCGCAAAGCCACGGCATACTATTTCGCGCCGTAGCACAAAGCATCCCCGACCCGCGCATCTCGGTAGCACTCAACGCACTCTGCATCATCCTCACTGGACTTATGCTGGTGATACTCAACAAGATGTTCAATTTTATCCGTTCGGTGACGTGGATTTTCGTATCGGTGTTTTTCCTGCTCACCATCAGCACGCCCATCATCAGTTCGCAGCTCTTTACCGGCACGCTGGTCAACCTTGTGATAGTGCTCACCATGTTCACACTCTATGCATCATTTCAGAACAAGCGGTCGCAGCGCAACATCTATTCATCGTTTGCGCTCGTGTCGGCTGCCTGCATGTTCCACTACGCCTACATCTACCTCATCCCAGTGCTAATTTTGGGCTATATGCTGATGCAGGCTGGCAATTTGCGCAGTTTTTTGGCAATGATTTTGGGCATTATAACGCCATTCTGGATAGTGCTCGGATTTGGCATAGCCGACCTTGCCGACTTTAGTCTGCCATCCTACGAGAGTGTGTGGGCGGCACTCCGCACTCCGCAGCTGCATCTTAGCATAGTTTATATAGCCATAGTGGTGATTTTAACGGTGGTTCTCACCAGTCTCAACTTGCTGCAAATCATCAACTATAAGCTCCAGGCGCGAGCCTACAATGGATATTTGGTGTATCTCTCGGTGGCAAGCATACTCATGATGGCAATCGACTACCAGAACGCCTTTATCTATCTGCCTGCGGTGAATCTGTGCCTGAGCATTCAGTTTGCGCATTTCTTCACCCTCAATAGCCATACTCGCCGCTATATAGCTGTGTTTGTGCTGATTGCCGCCAGCATAGCCTCCAATATTCTGCAAATTGCGCTCTAAGCAAGCCGCATATTCTCTCTAAAAATCATCAATCTATGAAAGTTTTGATAGAAAGCCATATTCCCTTCATTAAGGGCCTTATAGAACCTGTGGCACAGGTAGAATACCTCGAACCCAAAGAATTTACTCCCGAAAGTGTGGCAGACGCCGACGCTCTAATCATTCGCACACGCACCGTTTGCAACGAGGCGCTGCTGGGCAATAGCCGAGTGAGTTTTATCGGCACAGCCACCATCGGCACCGACCATATCGACCTCGAATACTGCCAAAAGCGCGGCATTACCGTGTGCAACGCAGCTGGCTGCAACGCGCCTGCCGTGGCGCAATATGTGCTGTCGGTGATAGGGCACTATATGCAGCAACAGGGCATAACCGATGCATCGAGCCTCACCCTTGGCATAGTGGGCGTAGGCCATGTGGGCAGCATTGTGGAGCGATTTGCCCGGGAATGTGGCTTCAAGGTGCTTCTCTGCGACCCTCCTCGCGCCATTGCCGAAGGCAGCGATGCGTTTGTAGATCTCGACACTATAGCTCGTGAAGCCGATATCATCACATTTCACACGCCGCTCACCCGTAGTGGCGAACATGCCACCTACCACATCTGCAATGCCGCGATGCTTGCCTCGCTCGGTCGCTGCCGCCTGCTAATCAATAGCGCCCGCGGACCTGTGGTAGATAATGCTCATCTGATGCAATATATTGATGTCCATAGTCAGATGGCGGTGGCTATCGACTGTTGGGAATGCGAACCCGATATCCGCCGCGACTTGCTCGACAAGGCGTTTGTAGCCACTCCGCACATTGCCGGCTACTCTGCCGAAGGCAAAAAGCGTGGCACAGCCATGGTGATAGAGCAGTTGAACCAGCATTTCGGTTGGAACATAGAGCCCGCGGCAGTAGATGCATGCACTCCCACCCGCGGCGCATCGAATGTCACACTCCAGCGCATTATGGCAAGCTACGACCCGGCTCTCGACACCAAAGCTCTAAAATCCGCTCCCCACACCTTCGAAGCCCTGCGCAACCACTACGCACTCCGCCACGAGGTGGAATGTGGATAAGTATATATATGCCATCGAGGCGGAATTTCATGGATAACACGAAATTCCGCCTCGATATTTAGTGCAATATAGCTATTATTTCTCGCGATTAACGAGCCACACGCCTACAAACACGAGCAAGGTGGCAAGCATATTCATACTGTTGAGCACAGCGAGTCCGGCAAGCACCGAGAACACCACAGCCACAATCGGTTGCAGATAGTTATACATCGCTATCACAGTGGGATCTACACGGCGCTGAGCCACTGGAATGAGCATATATGCCAAGCATGTGCCGAAAAGCAGGATAAACGCAAAGTCGAAGTAGCCCGAAAGCGACAATGAACTCCACTCAACGCTGAGCATCTCGCCAAGCGTAAGAGGCAGAATAGCAATAGCCGAAATCAAGAACATCCACTTCATGAGCGTGAGGATGGAATACTTGGCTATCAATTTGCCGAAACATACCAGATAAAGTGCTCCGCAAACTTGCGCCAATAGGCACAAAGTATTGCCTAACAGTGGATTGCTCACATTAATCGCAGCATCTGCCTCGCCTGCGAATATAAACAGCAATGCGCCGCCAAATCCGGCAATCACACCGAGCACCTTAACCCAAGTGATGGCAAAACTCATGAGCACAGCGCCAAACACCAAGGTAAAGATAGGCGTAAGACTGCACACCACCGACGCATCTACCGGGCTGGCATAACTCATGCCCAAGATTATAAGCACCTGATTGAGTCCAATAACGAGCAGCGACGCCATAATCAATGGCAAAATGTCGCGGCGCTCAACCTTCTCTACGGCACCTTTATTTGTTACAAACAAACTTACAAGCCAAAACAGTAGCGCTCCGCCTATGATACGAAATCCCGACAGCGCCATAGGCGTAATCACGCCTTCGTTAAGCAAATCCTTCAAAAATGGAGCCATCAGACCCCACGACACATTTGCCACCAGCAGAGCCAAATGGCCTTGATACTTCTCACTGATAAGTGATTTTAATTGCATACTTTTACTTTGTGTGTTACTAAATATATTTTTTACTTATTTTCTATTTATTCTGACCAATTTGTCGGCAATATTGCTCGATAAGCGGTCAACCCTATTGTTTCATCTCCTTTCGGGGCGAATTGAGCAACTTGGCAAAAAGCCATTCACGAGGCTTATCCACAAGTGTGCATATCACAAACACCGCCACACCTATCGCAGCCGAAATTATGGCATATCCATCACCCGAATAGGTGTCGTAGATGTTGCTCAACATGGGGCGAAGCACATGCGGCCAAACACTGAAGTGCATGTGGATGAGATAGACCGCAAACGAAGTTGAAGCCACCCAATTGATAAACCGATTTTTGAATGAGAACTGTGCGAAAATCACGAAAAAGGCTATCGACTCGAGCACAATCACCGGATTGTTATAACCTATCACCTTGAAATACTTCAGGTGCTGCATCATTAGCATCACCGCGCCCACCGATAGCACATAGCACACCACCGACACCGCCATCCACGGGAATCGAGGATAGCGCTGCAGCGTTTCGCGAAGCACCCAGCCAAGGCAATAGATAAATATCATGTGATATACGGTGTAGCCCGTCTCGTTGAACACCATCTGCAACCACCACCCGCACCCGCAGTTTATCACCGTGAGCGCCGCTGCTATCATCAAGTGCTGGCGATAGGTGGTGCGTTCCATCATGCCGTTGATTATGGGACTAAGCACCATTAGATAGAAATAACACGTAACAAACCACTGCGAACTATGCGAAATACCGTTCACCGCATATTCGGTGTATTTGGGCAAAAACAGTTGCGGGTAGAAACAGCACACTATCAGATAAAGCAGCACAGAATACCACAGCACCCATAGCACATATTTCAGCAGTCCTTTGGCAGTAAGCCTGATGCCAAAGTAACCCGAAATCAGCACAAACAGGTTCACTCCGATTATAGCCACCGATTCGAGCAATTCGGCTCCCCAAAGTTGCGAAAAAGAGTGATTTGTGAGCGGCAAAAATTTCTCCACAGCCACGCCATTGAAATGCACCATAATTATCATCGCCATCGCCACTATGCGAAGCAATTCAAATTGCGATTCTCTAACCTTCATATTTCCTCATAGTTTTGCATTATTATCACCGCAAAGATAGCAACTATCGGTTGAAAATCGCTACTCTCAACGCCAAAAACAGCGAAAGAACCAATATAATCTTGCACTTCTACCATAAAGCAGACCTGTAACACTCTCAAAGAATTTCATTAATTCCATCTCGAATGGCGTTTCGAGAAGGCATCTGGCATAAAATTCGAGGCATAACATCCGATTAATCGATGCTAAACGCCACTATTTGAAAAAAATTTCATACCTTTGAAAAATGGAATTTTTCACATCTACCGAGTTTTACTGTTTGGCAATGGTGGTGGCAATAGCCTTGATAGGGCTCTTGATGGGTCAGTCGCCACAAAAGCCAGCCGAAACCTATATCACTCAGCTATTTACCACCGTGGCGCAATCGGCGGAGAACGACATGGTGAAGTTGAGCGTGATGCCCGACCATACGGTGCTGCTAACGCGCGACGGGATAGTGGGCTCACCCGATATGGGCATAAACATAGTGGCAGAAGTGGTAGGCGACAAGGTGAAGATAGTGGAAAAGCGAGCATCGCAAGCCACCCTGAGCGGCAGCACAGCGCAAGTGCCTCTACACGGCACAGCGCAGCTCAACTTTCTGCGCCACGGGCACTACTCAGTGCGCTACGAGAGCGAAATCACAGGCGCATGGGGCATGCTGACGCTGAGCATGGTGGAAGGTTCGATTCGCTCTGCCGAATTAAGGCTCTAAAAGAATGCATTAATTTGGCTTGCAGCACAATAGAAGGCATCTTTTTGCGTTATATATATTTGAAACAACATGTTTTTTGTATTTACGATAAATTATTACATCACAACGATATGATTAAGAAAATAGCATTTACCATTATTGCTCTTCTAAGCACAATCACAGCCTCGGCTGAAGGTGGAAGCTGGAAAATACATCCAGTGTTTGGTGCAACTCCTGCCAACGCTATCGATGTGGGCGACCGCATCTTCTACCTCGTGTCGAACAACCTGTTCTGCTACGATAAAGAAACATCAGAAAATGGAGTCTATGACAAGAGTAACTACCTCAACGACACTCAAGTGAGGAATATCTACTACAACTACGATAAAAAATACCTCGTGGTAGTATATAGCAACTCTAACATCGACATCATTCTCAATGATGGCAAAGTTATAAACCTACCCGATATCACCAACTCGCTCTTGCCATCGGCAAAGACCGTCAACCATGTCACATTCAGCGGCAACCGCATATATGTGGCTACCGCATTCGGTTACGTGGCTATCGATGACGAGAAATTTGAGGTGGCTGAATCGCGAATCTACAACAAGAACCTAACCTCGGTGGCTGTGTGCGGCGACTACATCCTGCTCGGCTCGGCAAGCGGCACATATATAGGCCTCGCATCTAAGGCTCACAGCACGCTCGACTCTTATGTGCTCAGCGCTACCGTTACAAACGGCAAATTCCTGTCACTGACAGACAACAAATTCTTGACCTACGGCACCAATGCCGTAATCTATGAGGTAGCAGCTGGCGACGATGGAACTCCCACAGGGCTCACCTTAGTGAAAAGCCTAAACGGTAGCGCGCCACAAGCAGTTCAGCCTGTGAAATCGCTCAACAAATACATGGTGCTCTATACAGCCACACCATCCTACTACACAATCGACCCAACCACAGCCGAAGCATCGGCAGCCATCACTCTCCCAACCGCTGTGAAGAGCGAATTGCTTACTTCGCAAGAAACCAGCGCGGGCGAATGGTGGGCAGTAGGCAGCAACGGCATCCGCAAAGTAAGCATCAACGGCACCAATGTCACCGAAGCCTCAGAATATCAGAAGCTTAATGCTACAACGGTATCTACCGTGTATTACTTAACATATAACCAAGAGAAAGGGTATCTGCTTGCTGCAAATACAGGACCTATGGTATTGACTATACATTGGGGAAACGCAATTATCGACCGCCTTGAGAACGGCATTTGGACTCCATTCAACCCCGAAATAACTCCGGGAGGAAGCACCTCATCAAAGGTTCTTTATCAAACATTTAATCCGATAGTTGACCCTAAGGATAGCAAAGCTTTCATTTTGGGTTCTTATAACCAAGGTATATTCCGATTCGTCGACTTACAACAAGCTAACCATTGGGACCAAACAAATAGTCCATTATCCCTTGGCGACTACAATTCTCATGCGCTCGACTTCGATAGCGACGGCAATATATGGTTTATAAACGCTAAAAGTTCCACAAATCCCTATATTCTACCAAGAGAAAAATTTGATGTTGAGACGTCATCTATGAATGATTGGGCAAAAGCCGAGATTACTGTACAATCAAGTTGGGGCAACCTCTTCCAAATAGCTCGCAAAAGCAACGTAAAGATGCTTGTCAATGGAGGTTACGGAAATTTGACTTTTTTCAAGGAAGTTACCCCCGGAAACTACTCTTCATTCAACAAAGCCACATATAGTAGTGCAACCAATGATCAAGATGGCAATCAATTGGGATGGACCTATATCTATAGTCTTTGTGAAGATCTTAATGGCAAAGTATGGATGGGGCACGGAAATGGGATATGCATTTGGGATCCTGTAGAAGCGTTAAAAGGAGACCAACGCGCAATTCGGCCAAAAGTACCACGCAACGATGGTACAAATAATGCAGACTATCTACTATCAGGCGTTCAAGTTAATTCTATTGCCGTAGATGACTTAAACCGCAAATGGATTGGAACAAATGCTGACGGCCTATATTTAGTAAGCGCCGACGGAACTGAAGTCATAGAGCAATTCAACACATCGAATAGCGTGCTGCCTACCAACCAGATATTTTCAGTTTGCTGCATTCCTAACAGCAATACTGTCTTCGTGGGTACACCAAGTGGCGTTCTTGAGTATGAAAGTTCTTCTGTATCGCCTGCTCCAAACTATGATGACGTCCTTGTATATCCTAACCCTGTTCGCCCTGAATACACTGGAGCAATCACCATCAAGGGTCTTATGGACAACTCGCTCATTAAGATTTCTGACGCATCGGGCAATGTGATTACTTCACTCCAATCATCTAGCGGCGTAGCTACTTGGGATGGATTGAATGCCTCAGGCGAACGCGTTAAGAGCGGAGTTTATTTCGTTCTCGCCTCAGAAAACGAAAATGAAACAAGCAGCGCTATCGTTGCCAAATTCCTTGTTATCAGATAATTTTAGTAAAAACAAATGACATATAATAATTCCATCTCGGCCACTCCCGTCGGGATGGAATTTATTGCAAAAGCACCAATATGGCAGAAAAGGAACGAATAGGTTACTTCGACACGATGAAAGGCATAGCGATTATCCTTGTGATAGTTCACCATGCTCTTGGTTACAACGGCACTCCCATAGAAATTATGTTGGAGAGTATGCGCATGCCTATTTTTATTTTCGTGGCTGGATTGTTTCTCTCTTTTAGGCGGGGATTTAAAGTGTTGGCAATAAAAAAGATTAATCGCTACATTCTGCCATTAATATTTTTTAGTTTGCTCTATCTGCTCGTTTACGATCTATTTGTAGCCGATACTTTATCTTTTTCGTATTTCAAAGTTAGAATCTACAACTATATCATCAATCTAAGCCTAAATAACGCCAATACCCCCCTTTGGTTCTTGAAAATGCTGTTTTTACTATGTATAATCACCTATTATATCGATAAACTGCTTCAGCGCTGTTCGAAACCAATACGACTGCTAATTGCTATCGCCATTTGCACAGCTTTTGCCTATTTGTTTGAGTGTTTTAATCCTCACATAATAGAGACACCTATTTCGGTTATTGTATACAACTCGCAGTTACCTTCAGCAATATATATGCTTCCGGTCTATTACTTTGCATATCTCTACAAAGATATTTTTATCAAGCCCGTCTCGAAGCAAAAAGTACTTGCTTTGCTGCCAATAGCTTTAGTAATTTGGTATTTCACAGGACGTGAACCAGTCCAGTATTATCGAGCCTGGTCGGAATCGCCATATCTGCTATTGCTTATAGCGCAAGTCTCTGCCGTTTACTGCTGTTTTGCAGTAGCCTATGCCTTGGGCAGAGTGCCTGTAATATCCTATTACGGGCAGTATTCATTGGCAATCCTCGGCACGCACTCTATAGTTCAGCTTCTTCTTGAACGTGTTTTCCACATAGAGAACCCTATGATAATGTTAGCGATTATTCTGCTCACCGCACCCGCACTAATCTATATTTCTACGCGATATCTACCTCACTTCTCTGCGCAGAAAGAACTTATAAAAGTGGACGAAAACGGCAAAATCCGCATTTCCTTCTGCGATTAAGGCCATTATTCCCACAAAAACGCTATGAAGTTGAAAACATGTATAATACCAAATTTAGACGCAAGGAGGCGCAAAATCTATGCTGACAATAACTCCCCAAGGAGGACTCTGCAACCGACTGAGAGTCCTGTTTTCGGCAATTCAAGCCGCAAATAACGGCGTAAGGCCCATCGAAATACATTGGGCAAGAAATCCGGAATGTTGCGCCTGGTTTGAAGAACTTTTCCTCCCGATTTCCACGCCATCGATTAAGGTGGTGCATCGAAAATGGTGGGCATTGCCACGAACTCGCCGAAACCTCCATCTGCCTGAATTTTTAAGGTATGCAATGGGATACTTTGTGCAACGCGCTAATTGCGTGCCCGAAGACGACACCGAATTCTACAGCTTGGCAAAGGCATCTAAAGTATATCTATCGGGATGCTCCAAACTATGCAGTTACGACAAATCATGCGTCGAAATGGTCATCCCAGAGCCATCAATAAAGCAGCGCATCGATTCCATAGTGCAGAATTTCTCAGCGCACACTATAGGCGTTCACATTCGCCGCACCGACAATGTGGTAAGCATTGAGCATAGCACCAATCAGGGGTTCATGCGAGCCATGGATAGAGCATTAGAAGCTGATTCTAAGGCAAACTTCTTCCTTGCCACCGACGATGCTGAGCTGAAAAGAGAACTTATCGAGAAATATGGCGACAGAATTATCACCCAGCAGGCGCCCGTAAGTAGGTCGTCGATTGAAGGCATGCGTGATGCCGTAGTTGACCTTTGGTGCTTGGCCTCTGCCTCCCGCATCATTGGCTCTTATTGGAGCTCCTTCTCCGACACCGCCGCCGAATTGTTCGATGCTCCTCTCGAGATTGTAATGGACTGATAGTGCAAGTTTTTACAACCTAAATTTTTAATTATGTCAAACTAAAAAGGCATCAAAACGCAAATAAAAAGTGAACTAAAGCGGCAAAATACGCATTTCTTTTAGCGATTAAGCGAATTTTTCGCTATCTTTGCACACGAAATAGCACGGCGGGGTGTAGCGCAGTTGGTAGCGCGCTACGTTCGGGACGTAGAGGTCGGAAGTTCGAGCCTTCTCACCCCGACCATAACAAAAAAGCGCTTGTAGTCTGAAAAGGCCACAAGCGTTTTTACTTTATTTTTCAATAGAAATCAAGCTGGCAAAACTTGCTTATGCCTATTTTCAAACAGGTTTCTATAACTCATCTTCTCGCACACGCTGTGTAAGATGAATGCTAATATCGAAATAATTACCAGCGCCACCACTGCAGTAATAAAATCGAATGCCATGCCGCACATGCACAAAATCTGCAACACCGGGAAATGCAATAGAAACATCTCATAACTATAATCTTTGGCATTAGATATTCTGAACAAGAATTTAGCCTTGTAAGCCACAAAGAAGATGGTTATAGTAAAGAAGAAGCAATTAAAGTACGTTATTTCCCAAATGCAAAGCTGTAACGCCATTCCCAAAATCGATACAGCAAATAGCCACCACCGCTTAAATAGCTCGTTGCGCTTGGCATATAGCAAAACCGGGAAAAAGAAATAGGATAATTGTCCAAATATCTGTCTATTCATCCTCTCAAAGAGTTCATTCCCAGTCAACCCGAACAATTGCGAGGTCGCCACATCCCATAGAATCGAGAATATTATAATTGCCCACAGCACCTTATCTCTGTTGAAGCGCTTCATAAGATACGCCACAATAGGCAAGCTCAGATAGAACATTATCTCCACTTTTAGCGTCCACAACGAGGCATTTACGAAAGGCTGCGGATTGGTTTCGAATACGCCCGGCAAAGTTGGTTGCATAAAGTTGCTAAAGCACAGGTTTGCCACCAGGTATTTCCACGTGGTTTTGCACGACAAGAAATCGCCTATGGGCATAGTCGTTACAACTATACCCATAGCGAAGCAGCTTATTACAGCAATAAAATATGCCGGATAAATCCTAAAAAAGCGTTTTAAGAAAAATTCCTTTAAGGTTCTCGAGCGTTCAAAGCTATTATAAACAAGCACACCACTCATTATAAAGAATCCTTGAATGAGCCAAACTGCTCTAATCACCTCTGTTGTATATGCGTTAATCACCAAATAATGATGAAAAAAAACTCCGAAAAATAGCAGATACCTTAGTAGGGTAAAGCAATTATCCCTTTGCTTCGAATTTTTCTTAATATGCATACATTAATCGAATGAATTACATATACTCGTCGCCGTATTTCGATCGGACTTCGTTGACGTAGAGGCGAACCTTCTGTTCTTCGTCTTTAGGCACTATCATCAGCACATCGCCAGCATCGGCAACTATATAATCGCTTAAGCCCGACACAAGCACAAGCTTGTTTTGCTTTACAGCTATGATATTGTTCTTGCTGTTAATCATCAGCGTCTTGCAGCGCTGTGTGACATTGCCTTCGAGGTTCTTTGGCGAATTCTCGTAGAGCGCTCTCCATGTGCCAAGGTCGCTCCAACCAAAGTCCACGCTCTCTACATACACATTTGGGGCCTGCTCCATAACGGCAAAATCGACCGAGATATTTGGGCATGCAGGGAATGCCTTTTCGATAAACTCCGTCTCCTTATCCGTACCGAAATACTCGAGCCCTTTATCGAAATTATCGGTAATCTGGCTTGCATAGGTGCGTAGCGCCTTCAGTATGCAGCCTACCGACCACAAGAACATTCCCGAATTCCACAGAAATTCGCCCGTCGAGAGGAACACCTTAGCAAGTTCCAAATTAGGTTTCTCGGTAAATGTCTTTACCTTCTTCACCTCATCGGTTACTTTATCGCCCACTTGGATATATCCGTAACCAGTTTCGGGGCGATTTGGCTGAATGCCGAGTGTTAGCAGCACGTCATTAGTCTTCAAGAACTCAAATCCGCGCTCTATGCTCTCCACATACTGTTTTTCCTTGAGAATCAAGTGGTCGCTCGGGGCAACCATCATCACAGCATTGGGATTGATGGCATTGATATGATAAGCAGCCCAAGCAATGCATGGCGCAGTGTTGCGTCGAGCTGGCTCATAAAGAATCTGGCTGTCTTCTATTCCTGGCAACTGCTCGTGTATTAGGGAATCATACTTGTGATTGGTTACCAAGATTATGTTTTTTTCAGGCACTAATTCCTTTATACGGTCGTATGTCATCTGCAAAAGCGTGCGTCCTGTTCCGAAAAAATCGATAAACTGCTTCGGCAAATTGGTTCGGCTATACGGCCAAAAACGGCTTCCCACACCGCCGCACATTATTACACAATATCTATTATTCATATCGAATGGGTTTTTGTTTGTTTCTACTTGCTAAGTTAATAAGAAAAACACGATTTTCACAATTTATTATCGGTTAATATTTCCCTTTTTTTGTTTCATTTCGCACTCTTTGGCTATTTACGCATAAAACGAGTGCTGCTTCGATGGCTTATAGCCAAGAAGCAGCCTATATCTCATCATTAAAAGCCCTGCGAGGGGTCTGACTTATATTATCGATTTCACCAGCAAGATGGCGAGAATGAGCAGAACTAACATATACGCCCAAAACCAAGGTTTGCTGCCCATCTTGCGATGTTGGGTGCCACTTTTGTAGCCATATCTATAATGTGGCACATAGGGCATTGGTTGCTGCGGCAATGGCGGCTGCGGTGGTGCGATGGGGTCGTCCTGCACCTGAGCCTGAGCCACTGGCCTTCGCACGGCTGGCGATGGATGATAATGCTGCTGCGCCATTCGGCGACCGCAGAAGGGGCAATAATTAAAATTGCTCTGCACCTGATTGCCGCACACTTTGCAAGCGAATGTGGCATACGAAGTGGCGGGTGCAGTGGGCGGCTGCGGCGTGTTGACACCGTATTTATACTCGCCCTTCGATGCATCGTCGTCGGGAGTAGTGCCATCTACCTCAAATTCCGACAAGCACTGCGGACACACCACAAGGTTGCCCTGCGACACCAGTTCGTCGTGCGACAGAACTATCGATTTACCACATTGCGGACACTTATATTCCATCAGTTAAATCTAATAAACGGCTATTCTCTTTATGCTTCGTAATGGATAATGGCTTTCACTGCCACATGCCAGCGGCCGTTATCGCAGCGAGCTGTGCCTTCGCGGTCGGTGACAATGCGTGTCTTGCCATTTGAAATCTGTATTCCTTTGCCTGTGCAAGCTCGCACAAGGTTCTCGGTTGGCATCATCAGAGCAAACTGATGTACCTCGGGGTTGTCGATTACCTTAAACGTGCCCGTGATGCCGTCGTTGGTGGTCAACTCAAATATTGAATTGCCTATCTCCACCACTTCGGTCGAGCGAATGAAATAGTCATTTGCATCGGGTTTGGTGAGGAAGATGCGCTTCGGACCGTTATACACTACTTCACCGCCCTCGCGGTCGCCGCCGTCGAAGTCTATGTCGGACGGACGCCTACGGTTCACCATATAGGTCACTCTATTGAGGTCGGTAGTGATATTCTTCGAGAATTTCTCGAATTGCGAGTTAAGTTTATCGGTCTTATAGTCTAACTCTTTCTTCAGCTCGGTGTTTTCTTTCTTGGTAACCCATGCAAAATAAAGCGCAGCACCCGACATCAAGAAGAGTATCACATCGAGCACTACAGCCCAACCGCTGCTCGATTCCGACTTATGGCCGTCGGCCGAAGCATTAATCACTGCTATCGAATCGGTAACGGGCAAGGTTTCCTCGGGAGCAGCATCTATCGAGGCTTGATTCACCGGCTGGGTGGCTGGCATTTCTTCATTCGCCTTCTCTTCGGCAGGAGCGGCTGGCTGAGCCTTGGCTGCCGATTCGGGATGCGCCTGAATATAGTCGTTGAGCTTGCGAACCACGCCGGCTGGCTGAGTATATTCCTTGGCTATCTCGCGTATTTTTTCTATGTTGCCGCCCTCATTCTCCTTAGTCTTTAGGAACTCATACACCTTTTTCCACTTCGAACTCTTATACACTTTATTCAGGTCGTCGAGTGTATATTCGGCAGGAAATTCGCTCTCGGGATGGCCATAACGTCCATCGAGGGCTGCATGCTGTCCCACTATGGCTATAGCGCGCTTCCATTGCTGAGCGCTGAGGGGTTTGGTTTCATCGGTCTGTGCCAATAGCGTCACTGCTGTGGCAAAACTGACCATAACAACAAGAAATAATGATAGTGCTCGCTTCATTTACTATAATGTTTTTTTATTCAATAATTCCAATAATACTCTTCACAAATGTTTGCTAATTGATGCCGTAGCGGCTTATCACTTCGTGGCAGAGGTTCTTCAGCAGATTGTGGCGTATTATACCCACTATCGGATAGAAGAACGGCACATCTTCCACCACATCATTGTCGCCGTAGCGGCCCACCAAATAGCTATTGATGCCTGCGGTGAGATAGTTGGCTACATCGTCATTTACAACCGATGCAAACAGGTCTTGCACCTTCTTGTCGATGCCAAATTCGTCGCAAACATCTGTCGACAACAAAGATAAGAAGAATTGGTTAAACTCCAACACCTTATTCACAATAATAGTGCGAGTATCTTGCTTATTTACGTCGCCAAAGGTCAATTCGCGGTCGTCGATCATCGAATAGCAGTATTTTATGCGGTTGATGTTGCGTGGCGAGTACATGTCGCTGTTTTCTTTGCCTTCGAGGCGCTTGTTCTCCAATCGCACACCGCCTCGGCAGGTAATCTGCTTGGGCTGGTCTTTCTCTACCTTCACTTCGAAATGCTCCTTATATCGCTCGCCTGACACTTTCTCGATTATCATCTGGGTGAATTCTTCCACCTGGCTGTGGGCGCCGAGTATATTGAGCATCTTAGAGCCTGTGCCGCTGAAATACACTTGCTTTGGCATCTTCTGACCGCGTGCCTTAATCATCGTGGCGATATAATAGATCATCGCTGCATAGAAGTACATAAATATCAAGCGGCGATGCTCGTCGTTGCGCAGAAGGGTGTTATAAGAGAACAGTTTGCGGTCGATTTCGCGGCGCTGACGCAGCTCTTCCACGTTCTCTATCGAGAATAGGAAGGCATTGATGTCCTCGCTGCGCTTGTCGTTCATAATGTCGGCAAGTATGCTGTTGAGATACGCCAAATCGTCGTTCTTGGCGATGAGTCGGCGGAAATATTCGGTATAATGCGCCAGCAGCGGATTGTTGTCGGCATCGCAGGTGGCAAAACCGTCGCCAAACACGGCATCGCCGGCAAAACGGAACGACGACACGATGGTCGGTTCGGTGCGCATACCGTCGTCGGTGGGCTGATACACCACCACATCGCTGGTGCCGCCGCCAATGTCAATCGACACGTAGCTGCCGCCTGCCACTTGGGCACCGGTATAGTAGAATGCCGGAGCCACCGATTCGGGATAGGCTCGCAAATTGCCTTCGTAGCCTCCTATGTAGGTGTTATAGAGCATGGTCCAAACATCGTTTAGACGGCGACGGTCGGCGCCGCCCATTGCTACCGGGAAGAAGTACACCACCTCGGTGTTTGCCAAGTCGGCACGCTCAAGCAGTGCTTTCGCCTTGATGAGCATCATTATTTCGCGCAGGAATTCTTGCGAAAGCGATGTGTCGCCGCTCCACTTGAGTCCGGTCTTTACGCTGTAGCCCTGGAAATATTTGCGCTCATACATAAATGGGATGTTGACATTCCTAAAGAGGCTTGTGCCCGACGAGTTGATGTTGGTAGATAGCGCTGTGCGCATGGGGAATCCGTAGAGCGCACCTATGCTGCGAGGCAGAAATTCCACATTCTGCAGCGTTTCGGCTGAGTCGAGGGCGCCTTTGCGAATGAGCGATGCCACGAGGGTCATCTCCTCGCCTTCTTCGAAGTCGAGTGGGCGCGATTCGCGACCGCGTTCGGCGTATTCTACATGCGAATTAGTGGTACCGAAGTCCACCGCAAATATCATCTGCTTGTTAGATGGCTCATAATGCGGCCACAGTGGGATAATCATACCTGCTATCTTGCCCTGCTCGCAGGTTACTGTGGCTTCTACGAAGTCGAACGATCCATCTACGTTGTAATACGAAGTCTGGAAGAAGTTGTTCTGGGTGCGCACGCCGCTGTCGGCGAGTAAGCCGTCGGTGCTCATGCCGTTGCGCAAGAATCGCAGCTGGCACGATGCGTCGCGCATCTGGCTGAAAAGTTGCACAGTGTAGGTGTCGCGATGGTCGGTGCGCACAAATGGGAACACCGATGCCGATAGCGTCTTTTGCGACACCAGGCGACCGGTGCCGCGGCGTTCGTCGAACTGCCATGCCGCGTCGGCTATTGGCATATAGGTGCGGCTGAGTTCGATATATTTCTTCTTAACCGGAATTCTGAGGCTTACAGTCACGCTGCCGTCGCCGTTTTCCTCAATGTCGAGCATATTTCTGCCGAAAATGCGCTTCGATGCGTCGGCTGCGTCGAAATATTTGAAGAATGTTGCGGTGAGCGGAAGCAGATAACCGTGCTTGCAGTTCTCGTTGCGGTTTATCAGATTGCCGTCGAAGAAGTGCTGCGAGTCAATCTCAGCGCTGAGCTGAATCATCGACTCGGCGAGGAAATCGGCTGTGGTGAGGAATGGATATTGTATGGCTGTGTCGGGCAATTTTCGCTCTGCCACTGGCACATTGCCGGCAAACACCTCGGTGGCGCTGTCCCAAACCTTATCCACATAGCGATATTGCTCAATCTGACCATTGAAGTTGCCGCGAAGCACGAGCGGCAATTTCTCATCGGCGGGCTGCTTGCGGGTTGGAGCTATCACAAAGTCGCTCTCTGCCACGTTTTCCACAATGCTTGTGGCGCGTTTTTTATAGAATTGGGCGCCGATAACCGACACCGTATAGTCGCCTGTGAATGGGTTGAACGCCAGTTCGAGGCGTTCCTTGATGCTTGCAGCGTTCTCGCGAACGAGTGCCGACGGGTTGGGCACCGCTGCAATGATGCGCTGATAGAGTGCTGGGCGCTTGCTGCGTATCATCTCCAGGCAGGTGAGCATATAGGCATACACGCTGCCCATGCGTTCGCGCAGCACTGGATAGGCGTTAAACAGCAGATAGAGGTAATACACGAAGTCCTCGTCGCGCTCCCAGAGCGGACGCAGGGTTGAATAGAGCGCAACGCCCTGCTCTACCTTGATTTCTTCCACATTGCGCAATCCGGGAGCTGCCATGGTGAGCGAGGCTGGCGAGGTGCCGCCTATCGCCACATTGTCCCACACGAGGATATACCAGTCGCTGAAGATGTCGAAGTTATACACCGTGTCGCTCTCGAGGAATAGCTGCAGCGTCTCGCCGTAGAGGCGGTGCTGGTCGCTGTTGCGCAATATCTCGAGCTGCTCGCTGCGATTCCAGCGCACTATGCGCAGATAGTTTTTGTGATTTTCGTAGTTGAAGAATAGCTGTGCCACGTCGAGCGCGTCCGACACCAGGCGCTCGTCCATCATCGATCCGCGCAGGCGGTTGGCTGAGAGGTTGTCGAAGGCGTTCTTCACCAAGTCGAGCTGAGCAAATGGGCTCGGAATGGCGGTGCGGGGACTTTCCGATAGGCCGCCGTTGGGGTCGCGAATGGCGCGGATATCGTCGTCGCTATAGGGTTCCACTGCCACCCAGTCGTCGATGCTGGTTTTGGTGGTCTTGGTGCTATATGATAGTATGTTGCTCATTCTGTGATAATTGTGTTGTTTCTGACGTTAATTAATGTTCTCATACTTTTCTTCCACAAGGGTGGTTGCGGCGCGGTCGAAGAGGTCGAAGAGCTTGAGTTCTTCGGCGCCCTTAGCATACTTTGTGGCGTCGCGGCTCAATTTATTCATCTGGGCGATAAACGTATCCACCGATATGGTGGCGCGGCCGAGCGGCCAACTGCGTTTCTTGGTCTGTACGCCTGCCACGGTGGTATTCATATCCAAGTCGCCGATGTTGAACACATGCACGCTGCGGCGATTGTCGCACATCTCGATGAGCCATTCGCTATAGGCGCGCATAAACTGGCCATCGAGCACGCGGTAGAACTCGGTTGCCATAAAGTCGGATGTGATTTTAGGTGCGTCCTCGGTAAATCCGCGGCCGAGGGCTGCGCGAAGTCCGGTGCGCAGGAAGAGGAAGAATAGGTGGAACTTCACCAGCGGCTTATAGATGAGTCGGCGGGTTTCGGCGCCGAATGCGCTGAAATCGATGTCCTGAACGTCCTTGTCGAGGCCGTACTCAAACGCCATCGAGGGAAGCGGATAGCCTGCCGAATCCACCATGCGGCTGGTGTCGATGCCGGCAAAGCGCAGCGGCGCCATGGCTCCCACAAGTTCCACCAAGTGGGCGCGGTTGCGCTGACCTTTTTCGCCTGGGTCGTAGTTATAGGGCTTCGAAATCACTTGATCGCCTACATAGAAGAGGGCGTTGATGGCATAGCGGCTGTCGTTGGTGAGCGTCTTGTTATAATAATGCAGCGCCGACTGGGTTTTGACCACAAAATCCGCCTTATTGATGCGCGAATCTTCGTTATGCTCGATGTTGAAGTATGGCAGCACCGTCAGAGCGCCTATCGGGGCGCGGCGGAGTATGTCCTTATTGCTCACATCGAGTTTCTCGGCGTGGCGTATGTTCTTCACCAATATCGGGAAGCCGGCTGCGCCCGTACCGCCGAATATCGAACTCACAAAGAATATTCTGTCGCCCTGGTTAAACACGTTGGCAAACGCCTTAAACTCGTCGCTGTCCTTTATCTGGTTCAATGCCACGCTACCTATGTTCGGCGAGCCCACAAAACCTATTCGCATCTTGTTTTCGAGCTGATAGTCGGCAAAAAGCAGCGATGTGAGCGCCTGATTGGGCTCATTCATGGTGTTATAGCTGATAAACTCGCGGAATTTGCTCTGCTCCACGGCGGCAAGATTGCACACTGGAGTATCGGCAAGCTGTATGCTCGAATCGCTCAGAAGTTCGCTCAGAAGCGATATTTTGGTGGCGAAGAAGCCATCTACGTCGGTGGCGTCGCCATAGAGTTTGCGGCGAATGAGGCGATAGTCGGCAAGCAGTCGCTCGGTGCGCTTCAGGTCCTCATTTGCCTTGTGTGGATCGATGATTATCGGCACTATTTCGAAGTCGTGCAGCGGCTTTCCGTCTTTGTCGAGGGGCTTGACGCCTGCCGCCGATAGCATTATCAGCGACTTTAGCACGCGCGACCCTGTGCCGCCTATCCCGAAGATAAATAGTCTCATATTCTTTAGTAATTATTTTTTTCGTTTTTCATTAAATATTTTTCGCCCCATAACAAATCACCACGCGTCTCAGCTCTCAGATTCCAGAT
>CALZAF010000017.1 GCA_945612775.1 uncultured bacterium
CCTCAATAGCACGCTCAAAGGCGGCTCTTATCAAGAATGATATTTTGGATAACAAGGCCGGCGAAATATCTTTCCAAGATCCGATCTATGCCTATTGGTTGAAGACTGAATATTTTGCAAAATGAAATCTAGTTCATAGCATAAGTTAATCAAATTGAGATATGAAGAACCTTATAGAACAAGCAAGTAAGTGGCTGCAATCAGAATCATGTCGCTCAGGAAATATTATTCAACGAACAAATGCCATTGTATCTGAATTCCGTTCATACGTATTAGATGAGCAGCAGGAGATTTCTTCTAATACAGGCCTCTCTGTGTCTTCAATCAAACAGAAACAGTCTCTTTACTGCACGAAACGATATTGAATCCAGAACGACTAATGATTTCGAGAAATAACGATTGTTATCTTTCTTCTCAGTTTGGGTTAATGGATGCTATTTTAGACGAAAAATTAGGTTTTACTCCTAAACGTGATGAAGGGGAATTATTCATATTAAGACGGGAATAATATGCTGTGGATATAAAATGAATATTTAAAATTACAAACTGCCTATAATGTGGAGTAATAATTAATACTTTTGGAGCATAAAAAAAATCTGGAATCTGCACAAAGGTATAGTTTCTATTTCGATAATCACTATTTGATTATTTCACAGGATAAATGCCATTTTCAGCGGCTACTTTTAGCATATATTCTCGGGCTTGCTCATAGTCGTTGGCTATTACGCCATCGAGTATGGCGTCTTTTATGGCTGTCTTAATCACGCCCACTTCGTGCGATGGAGCGAGTCCGAATGTTGCCATGATTTCTTCGCCGGTAACTGGCGGCTGGAAGTTGCGCACGCGGTCTTTCTCCTCGATATCGACCAACTTTTGTCGTACAAGCGCGAAATTCTCGAGCAATCGCTTGACTTTTGCCGCGTTTTTCGATGTTATGTCGGCTTCGCAAAGAGTCATGAGGTCGTCGATGTCGTCGCCAGCGTCAAACAGTAGGCGGCGCACCGCCGAATCGGTCACTTCGTCCTCCACAAGCGCTATGGGGCGCATGTGCAAGCCCACCATCTTCTTCACATACTTCATGTGCTCGTTCATAGGCATCTTCATCCGCTGGAAGATGCGGGGCACCATCTTTTCGCCCACGAAATTGTGGTTATGGAAGGTCCAGCCTATCTCATCCACCCAGCGCTTGGTGGCAGCCTTGCCGAGATCGTGAAATACTGCCGACCAGCGCAGCCACTCGTTGTCGCTCTTCAGAGCCACATTGTCGAGCACTT
This sequence comes from uncultured bacterium, assembly GCA_945612775.1. Classification (GTDB taxonomy): domain Bacteria; phylum Bacteroidota; class Bacteroidia; order Bacteroidales; family Muribaculaceae; genus SFTJ01. Next base: position 1,275 of record CALZAF010000017.1, read on the forward strand.
GCATGGTGTGCAGAAAGTTATCCTTATGTCCTCTACCATTCACTGTCTCTATGCCTTCGAGCGCCTGAAGTTCAGGGAAAATTATGCTCAGCAAGCCGCAATCGCGAAGCAGGATAAATCCGCGTGATGGCTTCGCTGAACGTATTATCTTGGTCAACTCATCTATGATGCGTTCCTTCGATATAATGTTGATTCGCTCGGCATTGCGCTTTATTGCCTCAAATGTCTCAGGATAGATGTCGAATCCGAGTTGTGTGGCAAAGCGCACTGCACGCATCATGCGCAGCGGATCGTCGGAGAAAGTTATGTCGGGATCGAGCGGAGTGCGAATAATCTGCCGTTCGAGGTCGCCAATACCGTCGAACGGGTCGAGCAGTTTGCCATAGGTTGCGCTATTCACCGATATTGCCATAGCATTGATGGTGAAGTCGCGGCGGCATTGGTCGTCGTGTAGCGTGCCATCTTCCACCTTGGGTTTGCGGCTGTCGTGGCTATACGACTCGCGGCGAGCGCCCACAAATTCAAGTTCCTCGCCGTGGCGCTTTACTTGCGCCGTGCCGAAGTTAGGGAACACCGCCAGTTTGGTCTTGCTGCCCCATCGCTGCGCCACAAGTTCGGCAAGTTCGAGTCCGCTGCCCACAGTAACGAAATCTATGTCCTTCGAAGGTCGGTCCAAGAAGATATCGCGAACATACCCTCCCACCACATAGCATTCGCGATGCAACTCATCGGCTGCCTCGCCCACCATGTGAAAGACATTTCGGCTCAAATGCTGTTCTATCTTCTTTTCGTCAATTTGCATATAGTTTCGACTTGTTATTTATGAATAATTTGTAGTTTTTTGTTCAAAGTAGCTGCATCAGTTCCTCTGGCATATTGGTAAGGCACTCGGTGCCTGTAGCTGTAATGGCATAGGTGTTCTCGATGCCCACTGCGCCAACGCCTGGGATAACGAATTTAGGCTCAACAGCCATCACATTGCCTTCTACAAGCACATCTTTGCTGCGTGCAGAGAGCACTGGCAATTCGTTGATTTCAATGCCCACTCCATGGCCTATGAAACCAGCCTTTTGGGTGTGGCCCATAAAGTAGTCGGTCAGTCCGGCATTATCTACCATCTCTTGAGCAAGTGCCACAAGGTCCTTTGCCATCACGCCCGGACGAGCTGTCTCACTAATCTTCTTGCAGATATCCACAGAGCACTGATGTGCGCGCTCGGCAAGTTCGCCCACTTCGCCCACCTTGTAGCTTCGGCTCATATCGGTCATATAGCCTGTGAAATTGCCGCAGGCATCCACCATAATGCTCATGCCCGGCTTGATGATGGTGCCGTTGGCGCCTATCGGCAGCGATTTATCCATTCCTGCTCCACCCATTGCAAAATCATAAGGCGCTGGATTGTCGGCATTGTTGCCAGCGAGGATATTGCCCATAAATAGCTCCATCGACTGTCCGGCAATTCTAAATAGGCCCAAACATCCATCAAGGCGCAAGCGGTGCTCAAGTTCCACCTGGAGTTCCACGTCGCTCATGCCCTCGCTGAAGATGTGCGGTATCGACTTATACGACATTGCATGACGCACACCGCTCTGACGCATCAATTCTATTTCGAATGGCGACTTCACAGCTCGCACGGCTCGCATAATAGCCGAACCGTTCACAAACTTTGCACCAGGGAATGCAGCTTGCAGGCGAAGCACATCGCCGTAAGCCATATCAAATTCGAGAGCCAACACGCCGGGCACGCTGCCAAGCATTTCGGCTATCTGTTCGGGTTTGCGGATATAGTTCACCGTATCGCCTTCGAGGCCCACCGGACGGCGCACAAAGTGCTTTACCTCACCGTCGGCTGTCACAAGCACATAGCCTGCTATCACGCGGCTGGTGATATAATATAGGTTGGCATTGCTGCTGATGAGTATGGCATCGGCGCCAGCACTGCGCAGCGATTCTGCCACGCGCGCCACTCTCGCAGCTATTTCATTTTCCCATCCTCTTGATACAATGTTGCTCATAGTAGTATTTCCTTTCTATAAAAAATAGTCGATAATTTCCTTAAAACAATCTACTTGCATATCATAGTCGGCACAAGTGCCGAATCCGTAATTACAAAATACAAATTTCATGCCTGCCCTGTGAGTTTCGTTGCAATCGCCTTGCGTATCGCCCACATACACGGGATTTTGCAGTTGGTGGCGATGCTTGAGCATAAGCATGTTGTCGGCTTTCGACAATTTGGTCATGCCATAGGTCAAATAGTCGGTGACAAATTGTCGCAACCCAGTGTATTCCATAAAGTTTACCAGCCCATTGACACCGCAGTTGCTCACCAAGAATATTGGATAGCGCTGCGAGAGCTTAGCCAAACCCTCTTTAACATCGGCATAGAGCACTCCGCCCATGCGCGGCAGCAGCACATCTTCTATTTCATCCACTCGCTGCAGAAATCCGTCGCCGGGATAGGTTGCCCCGAAGCGCTCGCATATCATGTCTAATATCTGTTCGAGCGTCTTGCCCATGCCGTCGAGCAGGTCGTCGCCGGTAATCTTAACGGTCTGTCCATACTCGGCAAATGCTTGGTTCCACACTTCGGCATACGAGTCCATGGCATTCCACAGCGTGCCGTCCATATCGAACATCAGTGCATCTACCTTTGTCTTATCTATTGCCATAACATAACATTTCAGGTGCTGAAATCGGTTAGTTTTCCTCGCAGGGGCTCACTATTATGCCCACATCGGTGATATTGCCCACGGTGTCGCGGTCGCTCATCGTCTGCCACAGCACTATGCGCTTCACCGAGTGCGCCGGCACTTGCTCAAGCACCACTTGCTTAAACTGGTATAGAGCGCCGAAGCCCGAACCTTTCCATGTGCCGTATTTGTCGGCAAGCTCCACATTGATGATGCGTCGCTTTAGTTTATGACTTTCGTCGATGAAATCGGCTGTAATGCTCAGGTTGCGGTAGGCATAATCTTGGTCGTGACGTATAGCCACCGATATGTCGTAATAGGCTGCAGAATCGCCATACTGCGGGGTGAAATAGAGCGGACTGTTATGCGTCCAACCCATGCGGGGCACGTCAGAAAATTCACTATAAGAAGAATGCTTAGGCGAACAAGCGCCCAAGCACACTATTATAGATGTAAACAGCAAACAAAGCCATGCAGCACTGCCGCTTCGTACTTTATTGCTGCTGATTGTTGTCGCCTCCTTGCTTCTTTTCTTGACGTCGGTCATTGCCTTGCGATTCTCTATTGTTTCCGCCTCCGCCTCGGTTTCCCGGTCGGCGGCGACCATTATTCTGTCGGCGGTTGTCGCCTTGAGCCTGCGCCTGACGGTTGTCGCCGCCATTTTGCTGCTCTTGCTTCACTTCTTGCGGTGCCATGCCTTCGCCTTGGCGGTCGTTGCGACGGTTGTTGCGGCGATCTCTGCCGTTGCCGCCCTGACGCTGACCTTCGCCTTGGCGCTGCTGATTGCCTCCGCCCTCTTGCTTGCCTCCGCGACCGTTGTTTCGCTTCTTTTTCTTCTTATCGAAGCGCGACACGCTGTCCTGACCTATGATGTCGCCATAGGCGCTCATCTCCTTTTCGCGTTGGTCGTCGTCGGGCAAGAGTTTTTCGGGACGCACACCGTTCTTGTTGAGCGCTATCACCTCAAACACGCGTTCTGCCGAGAGTGTCACCAGATTGGCGGCTATCGACTTGTCGGTAGAGTAAGTGATTTCGCGCTTGAAGATATCTGTCTTGAAGTGGAAATAGGTGTTATCCTTAGTTTCGAGGCGCACTTCACGCGGCGGCAGCGATTTGCTTGCCTCTACGTAGCCATCAACCTCAAAATTGATGCAACACTTCAATTTAGCGCACTGACCTGCAAGCTTTTGCGGGTTTAGCGATATGTCTTGATAGCGTGCAGCGCTTGTTGCCACCGACACGAAGTTGGTCATCCAGCTCGAGCAGCATAGCGGGCGCCCACATGGACCTATTCCGCCTATGCGACCCGCCTCTTGGCGCGCACCTATCTGCTTCATCTCTATTCTTATCTTGAACACATCGGCAAGCACCTTGATTAGCTGACGGAAATCCACGCGCTCGTCGGCAATATAGTAGAAAATCGCCTTATTGCCGTCGCCTTGGTATTCCACATCGCCTATCTTCATGTTCAGATGCAAATCTTCGGCTATCTTGCGCGAGCGTATCATTGTGTCGGTCTCTTTTGCCTTGGCTTCTTCGTAGCGCTCGAGGTCGCTTGGCTTAGCCTTGCGGAACACTCGCAGAATCTCGGCATCCTGACGCAGATTGGCTCGCTTCATCTGCAGCTTCACCAGCTTTCCCATCATCGACACGCGACCTATATCATGACCGGGACATGCTTCCACGGCCACCATGTCGCCTATCTCGAGTGGCAGATGCGTGCTGTTGCGATAGAAACCCTTGCGGGTGTTCTTAAATGTCACTTCCACTATCTCATAGTCGTTGAACGACCCCGGCACGTCCCCGAGCCAGTTGTAGCTTTGCAACTTGCTTCGCATCTCCTTGGCGCCGAAGTTGCTGCGCGTGTTGTGACATCCTTCGCAGCCGTCGCACTCTGGCACCGCCTTCGGGCAGCAACTGCAGCGTTTAACTATACCTTTCTCTTTATCGTCGCTCATCGTTTTTCTCCTCGCGATAATTCTTTGGTATATTATTACTTAGCGAAACTTACGGCACGAGTCTCACGAATTACGGTGATACGCACCTGACCTGGATAGGTCATTTCGTCTTGTATCTTCTTGGCTATTTCGCCCGATAGCTTTTCGGTTTCGGCATCCGAAATCTTGTCGGCACCCACTATTACGCGCAATTCACGACCTGCCTGAATAGCGTAGGTCTTGATAACACCGGGATAGCTCAATGCCAAGTTTTCAAGATCGTTAAGGCGCTTGATATAAGCCTCTACCACTTCGCGGCGAGCACCTGGACGGGCTCCTGAGATGGCGTCGCATACTTGCACGATAGGTGCAAATAGGCTGGTAGCCTCTTCTTCATCGTGGTGAGCACCGATAGCATTGCAGATATCGGCTTTTTCCTTATACTTTTCGGCAAGCTTCATACCCAGCAGTGCGTGTGGCAATTCTGGCTCTTCATCAGGCACTTTGCCTATATCGTGAAGGAGTCCGGCTCGGCGTGCCTTCTTTGGATTCAATCCGAGTTCGGCTGCCATGATAGCGCATAGATTGGCTGTTTCGCGCGAGTGTTGCAGCAAGTTCTGACCGTAGCTCGAACGATATTTCATCTTACCCACAAGGCGAATCAATTCTGGGTGCAAGCCATGGATACCGAGGTCGATAGCGGTGCGCTTACCGGTCTCGATGATTTCTTCTTCCACTTGACGGCGCACCTTAGCCACCACTTCCTCGATGCGGGCTGGGTGGATACGGCCATCGGCTACCAACTGGTGCAATGCCAAGCGAGCTATCTCGCGGCGCACTGGGTCGAAGCCTGAAAGCACGATGGCTTCTGGAGTGTCGTCAACTATGATTTCGATGCCTGTGGCAGCTTCGAGGGCGCGAATGTTGCGGCCTTCACGGCCGATTATGCGACCCTTGATTTCATCGTTTTCGATGTGGAACACTGTCACTGCATTTTCGATGGCAGTTTCAGTGGCGGTGCGCTGTATGGTCTGCACCACGATGCGCTTTGCTTCTTTGTTAGCGGTCAATTTAGCCTCGTCCATGATATCGTTGATATACGATTGGGCGGCTGTTTTTGCCTCATCTTTAAGCGATTCCACGAGTTTTTCCTTTGCCTCTTCAGCCGAGAGTCCCGACACGTGTTCCAAGGTTTCCTTCACTCGGTTTTGCATCTTTTCAAGTTCTTGGCGCTGCGATTCGAGGTATGCCTGCTCCTTTTCGAGGTTTTGCTTCAAGCTTTCGTTCTCGTTTTTCTTGCGCTGAACTTCCGACTGCTGCTGATTGAGCTGCATTTCGCGTTGTTTCAACTTTGCCTCGGTCGATTGCACCTTCGATAGGCGCTGGGTAGCTATTTTTTCAGCTTCTGCCTTTATAGCCACGCCTTCTTCCTTAGCTTCGAGTATCTTATTCTTTTTCAGCACTTCTGCTTCGAGTTTTGCCTCCTCGATGATGCTGTTTGCTCGCGTTTTTGCCAGCGATTTGTTGATTGCCATTGTCACTCCTGCGCCCACAAGCAGCGCCACCAGAGCAATAGCCACATAAATGAGTATATCCATCTTATAGTTCTATAGGTTTTTATATTAATAAAAAAAGCACCTTCAAAGAGCGAGCCACTTGTGCAGCAAAGGGGCGCATCGCCTCTTGCCTTTTCAATCAGCCGCTTTTGTCAGTGCAGGTTAATTATCGCTATTATGTAAAAATTCGTTTCCGCCTCGTGCTCAACTGTTTATCACAGCCTTGCACTTCAGCGTTGCGCTTCGCCGAAACGCCATTATTTCGGGTCTGCTGTTATATTGATAACCAGTTCATCGAGTTCTTTCTCGAATGAGGTTAAAAATTCTTCTACTTTCACATTTGCGTTGCGCGACTCCACATAGAGTCGAGCAAATTGAAATGCCACTCTCGCCATGACTTCCTTCGATGTGCATTGGTCCTTGAACGTTTGCATCCATTTAAGCCACAATCCATTCACCAATGCTTCTGCGTCGCGATACGTCTTTTCGTTGTCGAGCGTAATCTGCAACGGTATTGGCGTCAAGTCGGCTATCTTTATATTGATATTATGCTTTGTCGGTTCAGCCATTATTTATCAGTCAGTCAGTTGTGAGATACATTTATCAATGTCCCGCACCAATTTAGAGATTCTGGCTCTGTTTGCTTCGGCCTGCTCGGGTGTGGAAGATATAGTTCTTGCCAATCGCAGATACTCGTTCTCTCGACGCAATTGCTCTATCTCTTTCTCCAGAGTCTTGTTCCTACTCTTCAAGGCCTCATTCTCCTCATCCACACGACGCTTTTCATCCATCAGAGCCCGATATTTTTCTGTCAATATCTTGCTCTTACTGATCACTCGCTGTAATGTGTCTTGCAAGTTAGAAGCCATTTTCCTCCAAATTTTTACAAAATTAAAAATAAAATTGCAATTTCACCACATATTTCGGCCAAATTTGTCGGCAAATTTCGATTTTTTGTCGATTTTTCCGACACCTATTGTTCTGATATGGCGCTATTGCCTCTCATCGTCAGAATGCTTTTCGATATTTATCGTCGGCATCGTCGTCCATTATGCTCAGGTAACTTGCGTAGCGCGATGCGCTGATGCGATGCTCCTCCACAGCTTGCAGCACGGCGCATCCGGGCTCGTGGGTGTGGGTGCAGTTGCCATAGCGACATTCTTTCGACTCCTCAAATATCTCGGGGAAATAGTGCGATATCTCCTCTTTCTTGAAATCGATGGTGCCGAAGCCCTTCACGCCCGGGGTGTCGATAATGGCACCTCCGCTTGGCAAGTTATACATCTCTGAGAATGTGGTGGTGTGCATACCCGTGTGGTGGGTGTCGCTCACCTCGCCCACTTTTACGCTGGCATCGGGCACCAGTAGGTTAACTATAGTAGATTTACCTACGCCCGAGTTGCCCGAAAGTAGAGTAAGTTTGTCCTTCAGAGCCTCGCGAAGCTCATCAATGCCTTCACCGCTCTTTGCCGATATCTTCACCACCTTATAGCCAATGCTCTCATACAAGTAGGTCACGCCATCGAGCAACTCTCGGTCGTCGTCGCTCTCAAGCAGATCTACCTTATTGATTACCAAGAGCGCCGGCACATTATATGCCATAGCTGTAGCCAAAAATCGGTCGATAAACGTAGTGCTGGTCACTGGTTCGGCAAATGTCACCACAAGTGCTGTCATATCGATGTTTGCCGCCAAGATGTGCGACTCCTTCGAGAGATTGCTTGCGCGGCGAATAATGTAGTTGCGGCGCGGGCGTATGGCAGTGATGAATGCGGTATCGTCGGCATTCACGCTAATCTCCACTCGGTCGCCCACTGCCACTGGATTGGTGCTGCGTATGCCCTTGAGCCTGAAGTTGCCCTTTATCTTGCAGTTGTGCGTGGCGCCCGCATCGGTGAGCACCACATACCAACTTCCTGTATTTCTTATTACTAATCCTTCCATATTTATATTTGCAATAACAAAGTTACATCATTTATCACAAATTCCGCCACTGATAGTTCATTTATTCGCAAAATATGCGCACTTTTCCGCTCATAATATTACGTTTCATGCGCTATTTTTAAGCAATTTTTACTTTAAACGCCTGAAAATTTGGTTATTCCACATTTTATTACTACTTTTGTGCCCGTAAAAAATGTATAGATTATTTTTAGGTTTTATTTTTTAAAAATTTCGACAGATGAATTTAGAAACTATCGGCACTTGGGCTGGCCTTATTTGGACTGCTCTTAACAACGCTGAAGAAGCAACTCTAACAGTTAAAGGTTTGAAGAAAGCTACTAAGCTTAAGGAAAAGGAAATCTACGCAGCACTTGGATGGTTGGGCCGTGAAGGCAAGTTGGCCATCGTTGAAACTGAAGCAGACATCACAGTTACTTTGATTGGCTAATCAGCGCTGGCGCTTGCGCCGCTGATTGATAATCGAACGTACTATCTCTTAATATTAATGGGCCGCACCTCAGGTGCAGCCCATTTTTAGTTTATAAATCATCGATCGATAATCGTTACTTGAAATTCTTCTTTAGGAAGTAGGCGCGGCGCAAATCTGCCACTTGATCGCGGGTCATATCCTTAACGTGATTGCACGATTTGCCTATAAACTTCACTCGCACATAATTAGCAAATCCCATTGCCTCTACAAGCGCCTCATTTTCGCCGCTCAACTCCATATCGAACCATTCCGACACATATTTGCCGTTCTTGCGGGTGTCGAGATGCGCTGGCGTAATTCGGTATTTCTCTCCATTTATCTGAAATTCCACCGCCTGGGTGTCGAGTCGGTCGTCGGCATAATACTGAACCTTGATGCGCATCGGACCGGGGCGACCGCCTGTAGGCACTTCAAAATACAGGTATATCGAGTTCTTCTCCACCATCGATGGCGCCGATTTCGGCTTATAAACGGTGGCACCGAGGCGATGCTTGGCATCGAACGATGCGAGCAGCTGCTCTTGAGTCATCTTTTCCTCGTCGTGAATGCGGCGCGTTACATTGCCAAATGGGCGATACGTCTCGTGCTTGGGCGCTTTGGCGCGGGCTTCGGCAAGATACTTTTCGATATTGGCATCTATCTCTTCCTGAGTCTGCTTGCGCTGGGTGCGCTGCGACTGTAAAGCCCGCTGGGCTGCTGTGCCAGTAACTATCACGCGCTTCGACTCATCGTCCTTTCTCGGATCTTCCACCACTGCCAAATCAGCAAAACGGGCTATTGCCTCCTCGCCGCGCAGCGTGACTATAGTGGGCACAGGATGATTGGGGCGACGAACCGGCATGCGAGCCAACTCTATATCGATGGGCTCTTCGTCGGCATCCGCCATTATGCTATCCTGTGAATATGCACTAAAAGCGGTGGTCACTGCCACCGCAAATATTATAACAGTTCTATTGATTTTCTTCATAACGACTGCAAAGATAACACTTACCCGCCGATTTCTGCTCTATTTTCCCCGAAAATGTGCCCCTTTTTATTTGTCATTAAATTTTATTATACTCCTCACTGCACCTAAAATTTTTTTTATTCGCCAATATGCAGTAAATTTGTAATACTAAACAAATACAAACACTATTTATTGGCAACCATGACAAGTATCGGATCAGTTATGACAAGCAAAGGCAAGAAGGCCCTATTGCTTGGAAGTGGAGAATTAGGCAAAGAAGTGGCAATCGAATTGCAGCGCTACGGCGTGGAAGTGGTGGCATGCGACAAGTATGACAACGCTCCTGCTATGCAGATTGCTCACCGTCGCCACGTGTTCAGCATGCTCGACGGCGCTAAGCTTCGCGAAGTTATCGAAAGCGAAAAACCCGATTTCATTATCCCTGAAGTAGAAGCTATAGCAACTGCTACGCTTGTTGAACTCGAAAAGGAGGGTTATCACGTTACCCCTACTGCCAACGCTGCTTTCCTCACCATGAACCGTGAAGGAATTCGCCGCCTTGCTGCCGAAACTTTAGGCATCAAGACGTCGCGCTATCTGTTCGCTTCTACCGAGGACGAATTTCGCTCGGCAGTGCACACCATTGGCGTGCCTTGCGTGGTGAAACCCATCATGAGCAGTTCGGGCCACGGTCAGAGCGTATGCCGCTCGTTCGACGACATCGACCGCAGCTGGCACATTGCTCAAGAGGGCGGTCGCGCTGGTGCTGGACGCGTTATCGTTGAGGCTTTTGTGGATTTCGACTACGAAATCACTCTCCTCACTGTGCGCAACATCCTCGGAACTCAATATTGCGAACCTATCGGCCACATCCAGATTGATGGCGACTACCGCTACTCATGGCAGCCTCAACCTATGAGCCCTGCTGCCAAGGCTAAGGCTCAAGAAATAGCCAAGAAGGTTACCGATGCTCTTGGCGGATATGGCATCTTCGGCGTGGAAATGTTTATCAAGGGCGACGAAGTGATTTTCAGCGAAGTTTCTCCTCGTCCGCACGACACTGGCATGGTGACTATGATTTCGCAAGACCAGAGCGAATTTGCCCTTCATGCTCGAGCCCTACTCGGCTTGCCTGTGCCTGAAATCCGCTTCTACGGACCTTCGGCATCGCGCGCCGTAGTGGTTGAAGGCGACACCGACACGCTCAACTTCGAAAACCTCGACAAGGTGCTCGAAGAACCCGGCACTCAGATGCGCATCTTCGGCAAACCAGAGGTTTCGGGCCACCGACGCATGGCTGTTATCCTCGCCACCGACGTTGACGTAGAAGCAGCTAAGGCTAAGGCTGAACGCGCCTACGAAAAGCTCCACGTAGAGGTTTGCCCTCGCGAAAAGTGATTTTCTCACAACACTAACTTATGATTACAATTAAGGAGACTCGCACCGTGGTGCAAGTCTCCTTAATAATTTCTGCGCCGGGATGTGCGGCGCTATATGCAAGCGGCTAATTACTTAGCTTCGCCCATTATTTCATCTACCTTTGCCATCAAAGCATCGCCTTGCAAGCCTCTCGACAAGATAGTGCCGTCGGCTGAGAATACGATGATGTGAGGAATGGCATTAAATCCGTAAGCATCTGATGCAATGTATTGTGCGTCGAGAATCTGATCCCATGGCAATTCGAGGTCGGCGATTGCCTTCTTGGTGTCTTCTACCTTATCCCAGCATGCCACACCGAGTATCTTCAAGCCCTTGTCGTTATACTTTGCATAGATGTCCTTGAGTGTAGTGCTTGCTTCGTGACGGCATGGTCCGCACCAGCTTGCCCAGAAATCTACTACCACTACTTCGCCCTTGCCTACATAGTCCGATAGCTTAACGTCCTTGCCATTAGCTCCACCCACAGTGAAGTCGAGCATCTTGCAACCTTCCTTAGTGAGTTCTACATTCTCTGCCGACTTGATGAGGCGTCCTATGCGAACTGAGTTAGAGTATTCGGCTGGAGCTTCGGCAAGTGCTGCCTTGAGTTCTTCGAGCGAAAAGCCCTTTTCGTTAAGATAGTTGTAGAACACCATCCATCCGAAAGCGTTTTCCTTATTGAGTTCGTAGTGACGAAGATAAGTGCCGTAATACTTTTCTCCAAGCTTATCCATTTCAGCTTCATACTTGTCGTCAGCCCACTCTTCTTCTTTGGCTTGCTTCGACAATTCTTGTGCTTCGGCTTGAACAGCTTCCAATTCCTTGTTCATAGCTGCAAGTGAGTCGTTGAGCGCACCGCCAGTCACGCTGCGGTCTTCCCAGTTAAGGGCAAGTTCGCCTGGCTCGAGGATAAATGTAGCGCGCGATTGGTTGGCAAGCACTCTTGCCACGATAGCCTTGTCGAAAGTGCCTGCAAACACGGCTTGCTTGTTTGCCACCACTGCGCTGTCGATAGTGTCACCCTTATCATAATTGATAAGATAAACTGTGCTGCCATCTTGCGAGTCGTCGGGGAAAGTTGTAGTCAACTTATACTCTGCTTGTCCGCACGACATAGCAGCCAATAATGGCAAAAACGCCATAATTTTCACTAATTTCTTCATCGTCTATATCTATTTTGAGGTTAATACGTTGTGATACTGCAAATTTAATGCTTTATTTCGGCTTAATCAACTTTCGCTGAATGTAAATTCACTGCTCAAGATGGCGATAAACAGCCTCTTGCATGCGTCGGCGGGTGTTTAACTTAGTAAATGCGGCATTGTTGCGTGTGGGATACACTCGATTGCACAGGAAGATATATATCAAATCGTTCTTGGGGTCAACCCAGAATGCTGTGCCGGTGTAACCGGTGTGCCCCACCACCTCTATTGGCGCCGACTGGCATGCAGGCGACTTCTGCAAGTTGCTGGAATTAGGCTTATCAAAGCCCAATCCGCGGCGCGAATTTTCGCTCTTGGTAGTGAGAAACAAATCCACAGTTTCGCTCTTCAGGAATCGGTGCCCGCCATATTCGCCGCCGTTGAGCCACATCTGCAAGAGTTTTGCAAGGTCGGTGGCATTGCCGAACAGTCCGGCATTGCCTGCCACTCCGCCCATCATGCAAGCCATCTCGTCGTGAACGTAGCCTTTGAGCTGCTGGCGGCGCAAAAAGCTATCATATTCGGTGGCAACTATGTCGTCGGCATCTGCCCACTCGAGCGGACGGTAGCCTGTGCGATATGCTCCAAGGGGCGCAAACATATTTTTCGCTACATATTCATCGTGATTCTCGCCGGTAATCTGCTGTTCTGCCTCGAGCAGCAGGCAGAAGTTGAGGCAGCTATATCGGAATCGGCGGTCGCTGTGCATCTTCGACCGATAGATGCGCTGCATAATCGTGTCGCGAGTGGCTTTGCCCACATACATGCCTTTGGCTGCTTCTATCTCGAATCCTTCTTGGCTCTGGGGTTTCACCAAGTCGCTTCGCACTCGCGCCTTGCGGTTGCCATAGGCGCGGTTGTAGAGTTTTATAGTGTTGTCGCCGCGGCGCCGGGTGCTGATTAGGCGTCCCTTATAACTCCCGCGGTCGAACATAACATATGCCATATTGAGCGATGCCTGCATACCCGTCTCATGAAAAAGAAGATCTTGCATCGTAAGATCTTCTTTTTCAGTGTCCTTTAGCGGAGTGATATATTTGCTTATTTTGTCGTCGAGTTCAAATCCGCCGTCGTCGTAGCATTTCATAAGTCCCGCCAGCGTTCCTGTGGCTTTGGTCACCGAGGCGAGGTCGAAAATCGTGTTGTCATCCACCGCTCGATGTGTCTTGCTATTGTCGGTGTATCCGTAGTTTCGATTGCAAATCACCTTGCCATGCCGCGCCACAAGCACTTGTAGCGCCGAGAAGGCTTTTTGCCGCAATGCTTCGCCTGCCATTGCATCGATTTCGTTTATCAGATTTGAGCGAACGCCCACTTCTTCGGGCACGGTGTAACCGAGGCGAATTGCGCCATATTTCACGCCTGCACCTGCCTTTGCCACTCCGGCTATCGTCACCGGAAGCTTACCCGACACGCCTATGCCGCCAAATATGGCTTGCGCAGCGTAGTCTTGCGCCATATCGGTGTTTTCGTATGCCATAAGCAACGAACCGCAGCGTTTGAGCGAACTTGCAAAATTAGCTGCCTGATAAGGAGTTATAAACATTGCCACCTTTACATTCTTCACCGATGTGGCTAACGCCGACAATGCTGTGCGATACACATCGTTGCCACTATGCAGAGCCACTATCACCATATTGTAGCCCTCGGTTTTAAGCGTTTGGGCGAGTGCCGATGCACTCTCGGCTCCGGTATAGTTATAACGGTCGATTTTAGCGTAATTTGCGCAGCGATTTTGGAATACTGTGCTCGTGCCACGCTCATCGCCCATGGTCACCACTGCTATCTTCTTCTTTTCGAGGTTTTTCACTGGCCATGCCTTACCGTCGTTCTTAACCACTGTCATAGAGGCAGCCACAAGGCTGTGAATAAGCGCATTGGCTTGTGGAGTGGCTATTCTGCCTACCAGACCGTCAAGATTGATTTCCTGCTTTTTCCACAATCCCAAAGCATACTTATAGCAGAGCATCTTTCGGCATTTTTCATCGATTAGTCGCTGTGTCAGCACCTTCTTTTCTATGGCATCTACCACATAGTCAATCTGTTTTTCGGGTTCTGGAAGCGACAGCAGCACATCATCGCCTGCAAGCAGGGCTTTCACGGCTGTACTGCCTTCTACCTTCGCGCCATTCATAGTTAGAGCATCGGTGAATATCAGACCTTCGAAACCCATTTTCTCTCGAAGCAGCGAATTGGTCATGCGCGACAACGATGTGGGTGTGCCGCTCTTATCGATTGCCGGCACCGACAAGTGTCCTACCATCATACCCGACAGTCCGGCATTAATATATCGTTGGAATGGCAGTAGTTCGCAAATCGTGAGTTCGCTCATGCTCTTGCCTACGGTGGGAAGTGTCTTGTGCGAATCGGTTGAAGTGCTTCCGTGACCGGGGAAATGCTTCGCCGTAGAGAGCACGCCGTTATCTTCAAGGCCTTTTGAATAGGCTATTGCCAAACTTGCCACGCGCTCGGGCACTTCGCCAAACGAGCGGTTGCCTATAACTGGATTCTTAGGATTATCGTTCACATCGAGCACTGGCGCAAAATTCACATGTATGCCCATCTCGTGGCACTCGCGCGCCACTTCTTCGCCGTATTTATACACCAATCGCTCATCGGTGATGGCTCCGAGTATCATATTTCGAGGGAAAAGCGGAGCATCGGGCATGCGCATCGACAGTCCCCACTCGCCATCGAGTGTTATCATCAGCGGTATGCGGCTTATGCTTTGGGCATAATTGGTGGCTTTTGCCTGATTTTCGCACGAACCTTTTGAGTAAAGCAATCCTCCTATATGGTATTCGCCCACAAATCGGTCGAGGCGTTTGCGCAACTCGGGTGAATCGTCGGGCAAGAAGGTCACCACCATAAGTTGCGCTATGCGTTCACGCAGCGTCATGGTGTTCATCACCGAATCTACCCAATGGTCCATTTCTGCTTTATCGGCTTTGGCAAGGATTCCCGTGGCGGCTTGTGCCGTTACTGCCATTACAGCCATAGCCATTAGCGTTATCGCTCGTCTTACTATCCTATTCATCGTTTTATCTTTGAATTATGAATTATTGTGCTTCGAAATACATTCGCTTCTCATTGGTCGATTTGATGGTCTTGCCTTGCGCATCGAGTTGCTTAACATACTCGAGCACATGTTGGCCGTATGGCACTGTGTCCTCAAAGAGCACTTCGCCTTTCTTCAAATCGCCCATTCGGCTACCGCCATTAGCCAAGTAGTCGATGGTTATAAGCGTGTAGTATTGGTCGCTTTTTACCTTCTTTCCATTGATTTTTGCCCAACGCACATGGCCGTCGCGGGTATAGACCACCTTCACTGCGCTGCTGGCTGCATCGCCGCCGCGCACGCCAAGCGCCTCAAACACTCGCATCAGATATTCACCCTTGATGCGTATCACCACCAAGCGGTTGTCGAATGGCAGCATCGACTCTATGTCGCCTTCGGTAACATCGCCCTTAGGCATATTCTGGCGTATGCCGCCGCGATTCATCAGCGAGAATTGCACTTCTTCGCCATAGAGCTGACGACCCACTTCCACCACTGCATCGCAAACCCAGTTGCCCAGCGCTGGCTTTTGGTTGGTCATCTCGCTCTCCGATGTGGCTATGCGGGTATTCATCTTCTTATCTACTTGTTGTGCATAAGGTGCGAGCCACTCGTTCATGGCTTCGTACTTCTCGGCGCGTTCGTCGTAGCCGTTGCCGATATTGATGTGCGAGAACACCGCCTTGCCGGTCTCGGTATCGAAGTCTATCTTACCCATTACCTCACCTTGACTGCCGTTTTGACAAATAGGGATTTCGCGACCTGCTGCATTTTTCACCAAGTGCGGACTGCGTGGGTGTGAGTTGGTGGGATCTACGAGCGTGTGCGAGTGTCCGCCTATCACAAGGTCGATATTACGGCTTTTCTTCACTATCTCCGCATCGCAGAGTGTGCCCGGGCGCCCAATGTGGCCTATATGCGACACCATCACCACATAATCGGCTATGCCCGACTCTTTTAGGTAGTCGGAGAGGCTCAACGCCACTTTTTCGCCGTCGATATAGCGGATGTCGCCGAAACTCTTGTCGGCAATCATGCCCTTTGGATTGAGGTTGATACCCATAAAGGCGATGCGTTTGCCGCCATAATGCTTTATTACATAAGGCGCAAACATACCGTCGAGCGGAGTACCCGACATATCGTAGTTTGCCGATATCTTGCTGGCTTTCAGCTGGCTGACGTGCTTTGCCAACTCACTGACTCCGTTGTCGAACTCGTGATTACCCAGTATATATATGTCGAAGCCGAGGCTATCGAGTGCTGCATACTCCACGTCGCCACGGAATAGCGAGAAAAACACCGTGCCCTGCACCCCGTCGCCAGCATGCACTGCAAGCACATTCTTGTCGGCTTGGCGAACGCTGTCCATTGCCACTTTCCATCGCATAAAGCCGCCTTTGCCTCGCTTGTTGGGCATCACTGCGCTATGGGTGTCGTTGGCTGTCAATATAGTTAGGTGTTCTGCACCCGCATTTAGGTTTATCGCCGCAAGCATCACAAGTAGCGGCATCAGTTTCTTCAACATGGGTCTTCTTATTATGATTATTTTGTAGTTTCGTAATGTGTTATCTTTTTACAGGAGGGTATCAGAAGTGCATTCGCTGGTTGCCTTCGGGGTCGATTAACTTGCCTTGAGCATCGAGTTGTTTCACATATTCGAGCACCAATCCGCCGTAAGGCACATCGTCCTCGAAGAGTCGTTCGGCGCGGGTCAACGGCACCATATAGTCGCCGCCGTTGGCGAGATAATCCACCGTCACCATGGTATAGGTGGCTTCTGGATTGAGTTTCTTGCCGTTAATCTTTGCCCATTCCACCTTCTTGTCCTTGGTCATCTTCACTTCTATGGCTTTGCTTACGGCGTCGCCCTTGCGGCCTGCCATCACCTCAAATGCGTCGAGCAGGTCGCTGCCCTTGATGCGTAGCACAGTGAGGCGGTTATCGAATGGCAACATCGATGTAATCATGCCTTCCGAGATATCGCCCTTTGGCAACGACTGGCGTATGCCGCCGCGGTTCATAATGGCAAAATCCACCTTGCCCCATCGGCTGGCAATGATGTCGGTAACTGCATCGCACACAAAGTTCGACAAGTGCTTCACCTCGGTGTTGAGCATCTCGCAGGTGGTGGTGGCTATGCGGTTATGCATCACTTTATCCACTTTTTCGTCGTAGGGCTTTAGCCATTCGAGCAATGCTGTGTTCTGCGCCACTGCGGCATCGTAGCGGGCATCCACCGGCAATAATTCATACTCGGTGCTGCCGTCAGCGAGGTCAAAATAAGTCTTGGTTACATATTTGCCGTAGCGGCCTGCCTGGCACACGGGAATCGGGCGGCCATCGGCATTCTTCACAAAGTGGCTCTTGTCGCCCTTGTTTATCAAGGTGTGCGAGTGGCCTCCTATCACCATATCTATGTAGCGACTTTCCTGCACTATGGTATAGTCGGTGTCGCTGTCCTCATCGCGATAACCTATGTGCGATATCATCACCACATAGTCGGCAAGTCCTGTAGTCTTTAGATACTCCGAGAGTTTCAGCGCCACGGTCTTGGCATTGTTAAACACCAAGCCGGTAACGTTCTTATCGGCTATCATACCTTTTGGCTCAAGATTGATGCCCATAAAGGCAATGCGCTTGTCGCCATAGCGGCGTATGTCGTAAGGCACATACATCCCGTCGAGTGGCGTAGAGGCAAAGTCGTAGTTTGCCGATAGTTTGCGTGCTTTCACATTCTTATAGCGCTGTGCAAGCTCCTCTATTCCGTTGTCGAACTCGTGATTGCCAAGCACGCAGTAGTCGTAGCCTATGCTGTCGTGCAAGGCATACTCCAATTCGCCACGGAACATCGAGAAATACACGGTTCCCTGCACTGCATCGCCTGCATGCACCGCCACCACATTCTTGTCGGCGCGGCGTACGCTGTCGATTAGCGCTTTCTGGCGCAGCAATCCGCCCATACCGTCGTCGGCTGGCTTTATTGCACTGTGCGTATCATTTGCCGAAATTATGGTTATGCGTTGCGCCTCGGCTGTTGCACCCATCGAGGCAAGTCCAAGCATCAATATCCCTAATAGTTTCTTTTTCATCTGTATTATTAACAATAGTTCTCGAATTATACTACAAAATTACCAATTATCTTCCAAATGCAGGCAATTAATCTGCCTTTTTCACACATTTTTCATTTTCGATTACATTATTCATGACACAGCATTGAAACACCAATATTAATTGCTAACTTTGGAATTAATTAATAAAAAAATTCATATGAAAAGCCCACAAATACTTAAAAATATCGCTTTGGCAATGCTTGCTATAATATCTACCGCTTGCATCGAAGAGTATGATGTGTCGAGATTAACTAACGTTCAGGCTGAAGAACTGTTTGCACGAGGCGAGATAAAAGTTGGCGCAGAATCGTATGTAAGTCTGCAGCGCGCCACTCGATTAAACGACTGGACGGAGCGATACGTAGATGACGCCGAGGTATATGTAGTGGGCGAAAACGGATTTCGTAGCGCAAAGGGAAAATTCAACGAATACACCCACATGTACGAAATCGACACCTACGACGCCACGCCAGGTATGCGTTATCGCATGGAGATTAAATCTGGCAACGACGAATTCGTATCGTCATTTATGGAGCTGCTCGACACCCCGGAAATTTCCAAACTCTATTATGAAATCAACAAATCGAAGGGCGTCGTCGAAATATATGCCGACGTAGATAATCTAAACGGCAATGAGAATTATCTGTGGACATTCGAAGAGGATTTCGAAGTGAAAGCCCCGCTCAAAGTGGAGAGACTCTTTTACGACGAAGGCTTCATTATTAAGTATTCCGATTTACTCTACAACTTTTGGGAACCTCAAGAGCACATCAACTGCTGGGCAAAGCAAAACTCAACATCGATAGACCTCTACACCGTTTCCAACCTCTCACAGGCATCGGTGAAACGCCATAAAGTGGCTGAAGTGCCTGGCGATGGAATTAAGTTCGACGGTCTTTATTGCATTACAGTGTTTCTGAATGCCATAACTAAAGATGTATATGACTATTACCACGAGCTAAAGCGCCAAACCGAGCTATCGGGGAGCATATTCACCCCTATGCCAAGCGATGTTCGTGGCAACTTCACCTGCACCAGCAACAAAGCGAAGCTGTTGCGCGGCACAGTCACTGCTTCTAACCCTACGGCTAAGCGTCTATTCATCGACCGCGAAGAAGTTTTAGAAATACTGAACCAAAGCTTCGGAGAGGCTTACCTAAAGCCCGACCCTCGGATGCCCATAAAAAATTTTAGAGAAGACATCGCACAACGAGTTAGCGACGGTTACCTTATTTGGAGTTCGCAACAAGACTACTGGGCTGCAACACCTGCCAATACGCGATTCTACTATCCTCACATGTGCAACTGCATTTCTCGTGGCGGAACTCCTTTCAAGCCATATTGGTGGCCTAATTAATCGGCTGGCTGTTCTCCTATTGTTTCACCACTGTTGCTGAATAGCACTTATTTTGCAAGAAAAACCGAATTAGAGAGGATTCAGACCGCCCTAATTCGGTATTATTCGCTCAATGATTAAAAACCCGCATGCAAACAAAAAAATCGCGAGAACTGCGACAATTATTTTTGTCGCAATCCTCACGATTATAAAATGTGTAGAGCTTATCTAAGCCTTGATTTCTATGAATTAGTCTTCGATAAGATTGTTGCCTGTCATTTCTTCAGGTTGTGGCAAGCCCATAATCTTTAGGATAGATGGAGCTACGTCGGCAAGCACGCCGTCCTTAACCTTTGCATTCTTGTTGGCTGTAACATAGACGAATGGCACAGGATTGAGCGAGTGTGCAGTGTTGGCAGAGCCGTCTTCGTTGAGCGCATTGTCGGCGTTGCCGTGGTCGGCGATGATTACCACTTCGTAATCGTTGGCCTTGCAAGCCTCTACGGTCTCGTTCACGCAGTTGTCGATTGCCACACATGCCTTTTCGATAGCTTCATACACACCAGTGTGACCCACCATGTCGCCGTTAGCATAGTTAACCACGATGAAGTCATACTTTTGAGTGTTGATAGCTTCCACGAGTTTGTCCTTAACTTCGTAGGCGCTCATTTCAGGCTTGAGGTCGTAGGTAGCCACCTTTGGCGATGGCACCAAGATGCGGTCTTCGCCCTCGTATGGGTCTTCGCGGCCGCCATTGAAGAAGAATGTAACGTGTGCATACTTTTCTGTTTCAGCTATGTGGAGCTGCTTCTTGCCAAGCGCGCTGAGATATTCGCCAAGGGTGTTGTTTACGTTGTCCTTGCGGAAAAGCACGTTGATGCCAGTGAACGATGAGTCGTAAGGAGTCATGCAGAAGTATTGCAAATCCTTGATTCTCATCATGCCGTGTTCTGGCATATCTTGTTGAGTGAATGCAATGGTAATTTCCTTAGCGCGGTCGGGGCGATAGTTGAAGAATATTACCACGTCGCCTTCCTTGATAGTACCGTCGATGGTGCTGTTGTGGATAGGCATGATAAATTCGTCGGTTACGCCGTTGTCGTAGCTTGCCTGGATAGCATCGGTCATCGATGTTGCATCGTTGCCCTTGCCGCTAACGAGCAGGTCGTAGGCAAGTTTCACGCGATCCCAGTTCTTATCGCGGTCCATAGCGTAGTAGCGACCAACTACCGAAGCCACTTTGCCAGTGCTTTCGGCGCAGTGCTTCTCTACTTCAGCCACGAAGCCCTTACCGCTCTGTGGGTCGGTGTCGCGACCGTCCATAAAGCAGTGGATAAACACGTTTTCGAGTTCATACTTCTTAGCTATGTCGCAGAGTGCGAATATGTGGCTGAGCGATGAGTGCACGCCACCAGTCGAAGTCAAGCCCATGAAGTGGATGTTCTTGCCATTCTCCTTTGCGTATGAGAATGCCTTCTTCACTTCTGGATTTTCATAAATCGAACCGTCCTTAATCGATTTGTTGATCTTTACCAAGTCTTGATAAAGAATGCGGCCAGCGCCGATGTTTTGGTGACCAACTTCTGAGTTACCCATCTGTCCGTCGGGCAAACCTACGTTTTCACCGCTGGCTTCCAACTTTGAGTTAGGATAATTAGCTATCAAACTATCCCAATATGGAGTTGGAGTAGTAGATATCACGTCCGATTTCGATTTGTTTCCGATTCCCCATCCGTCGAGAATCAGCAATAGAGCTTTCTTTCCCATTTTTTATCTTGTTTTTTTTGATGTTTTGTCTTGTTCGATTTTGGTTATGCAAAGATAATACTATTTCCGCAATTTTTCTACTCTCATGCACAGGTAATTGTAGCATTATCTTTCATAAAATTCTATAATCGAGCGCGCAAGCCATCATGCCTACCATCTATAGCTGCGCATATACACAAAAAGCAGCCGCATATCTTTCGATAGCAGCTGCCTTTGTATCGTTAAGCACAAATCTTGTCTTTTAAGATTAGTCTTGCTTCAAGTTTACGCGACGTTCCTTGATGCGTGCCTTCTTGCCAGTTAGACCACGGAGGTAGTACAACTTAGCGCGACGTACCTTACCATACTTGTTAACGGTAATGTTGTCGATGAATGGCGATTCGATAGGGAAAATACGTTCTACACCTACGTTGTCGCTCATCTTGCGTACTGTGAAGCGCTTCTTCTTGCCTTCGCCTGAGATGCGAATTACCACGCCTTTGTACTGCTGGATACGCTCCTTGTTACCTTCTTTAATACGATAATCTACTGTGATAGTGTCACCTGGCTGGAATGCTGGGAATTCCTTACCTGTTGCAAATGACTCTTCAACAATCTTAATCAAATCCATTTTTGTCTTAATTTTTTTGTTCTTATTTCACTCCTGCAACATTCACGAGCCACACTTCTTCTCGTCAGAGGTTACAAAAGCGGTGCAAAATTAATCATTTTTTTTCATTTTACAAAATATTCGCCGCCTTTATCGCCCCATTTTTGGGCGCAAATGTGCTAATTATGTGT
>CALZAF010000018.1 GCA_945612775.1 uncultured bacterium
CACGGATTTCCACGGACAATTTGTGAGAATCTGTGCGATAATCAGTGTTTATCTGTGTTTCTGAAAATCGGTGCGATAATCAGTGTTATCTGTGTTTCTCTTAAGGATTGGGGGATTTTTTTACAATTATGGGGGTGGTTTTGGCGGTATTTTTTATTGGTTTATTTTTGGGATGGTGTGGTGTGAAAATTAATCGGCAGATAATCAAGTAGATAAAATTTTTCTTCGGAAAAGAAATGTTAAATGGCGTGTTAATTTTGGTAAATCGAATCTTAAAGGGCTGAAAATATTATACGGGGAGATGGTTTGCTATTACTTTTGCATCGTAAATAATCACTCGCAGTGCTTGGCGCTGCAAAAATAAGGTAAGTATTAACATTGATTGAAATTGACAAATTATGAAGGCAAACATCTCAAGAATAGTTATAGCAATGGCATTGTTGACAGCAACGATGTCTGTTTCTGCGTTTACACTCGAGGCAGTATCAAATGCTAATGTGTCGGTAAAGGCAGAATACCGTTCGGGCAATCCATCGGCAGAGCTCGACGAGGAGATGTACTACAATTCGATAAAGTTCAGCCCAGTTTCGGGAGTTGAATCATATAACATCAATCGTGACTACGCTACAGTGGCGGTTCTCAAGGAATCGTCGGAGGGCGTTTACACAGTATTTACCGCCGACGCGAATGGCGAATTTACCGTTAACTCGGGCGAGGTGAACGAGGTGGACGGCGTAATCAGCTACGTAGATGCAGTGTCGGACATATCGGTTCGTCCCGGCGAAGGTTCGTTGGACGTGATGGGCGACATGGTGATGTATGCCTACAGCGTGACGATGCAGGGCGGCGCTCGCAGCTACGACAGCAGCGAATATGAGGTTGCTTACCAGGGCTATACTGCCGAACTCGCCATGAACTTGCGCATCAGCGACATCAGATATGTGGGCAACACCATGAGCGTGATGTTGCAATGGATTAACAACGCGGCAGCCGAGGGCGTCGTGTATGAGATCTACCGCAACGACGGATCGGGATGGGAGAAGGTTGGCGAGACCGAAAAGACAACTTTTGCCGACGGCTACCAGGGTCTCGAGAGCGGCAAGGTTCGCTACTATGTGAAGGCTGTGGATGGCGCAGCAGAATATAATTCGCAGGTGTGGGCGGTGGATTATGAAGCCCAGCAGAATGGTGTAATCACCGGAATAGAAGATATCAATGCCGACGAAAGCGGCCTTACTATAAATGTTTATCCAAACCCAGCTACCGACTATGTGACTGTGGAAGGTGCTGCCGGAACCATCACTCTCTATGGCATGAACGGTGCAGCGGCATTGTCGATGCCAGTGGCAGAGGGTGAGGCAGTGACCATCGACGTCACCGGTTTGACCAAGGGACTTTACGTGTTGCGTACAGGCAACGTAAGTGAGAAAATACTTATCAAGTGATTATACATAATAAATGAAGGTAAGAGTGGCTGCCTGTGAAGGTAGCCACTTTTTTTGTTCTACCACGGATTATTTGGGGGATTTAACACAGATTTCCACGGAGTTATTGGGGGGGGGTAACACAGATTACCACGGATTTTCTTTGTTCTAACACGGATTTCCACGGATAATTTTGTGAAAATCCGTGCTATAATTCTGAAAATCCGTGCGATAATCAGTGTTATCTGTGTTTCTGGTGGGGGTATGAAAAAAGCGTCATCGGGATGGATGACGCTTTTTCTGGGGAGCCTCTTGTCGGATTCGAACCAACGACCCCGAGATTACAAATCACGTGCTCTGGCCAACTGAGCTAAAGAGGCAGGTAGGTAAGCTATCTACATCGCGCCGCTACAACCTGCTACCCTTGCTTCGGTCAAGACCTGGGGGAGTTGACAAGGAGCTGGCCGTATAGGACTTACCCACTGCAAAGGTAGGAATTTTTCTGTAATCCACAAAATGTTGCTGCACTTTTATCGCCATCCGCAACCGCCAGCGCTGCGCTATTAGCCACTTCTTCAACCGATTAGCGCAGTAAAAAATTTTGCGAGATTTTTTGCCACGGCGGCGAGATTTGCACCGAAATTGCGGCAAAATAGCAGATTTTTGGCAAAAACCGCCTCGAAAAGCGAAGAAATTAGCCGTCAAAACAGGCGAATGACGCCCCAGAGAGGGCTAAGGGCGCGGCGAGCCGATTATCTATGCTGCAAAAGCACGATAATGTGCCTTTTTTTTCGTAATTTTGCACGATTGAACAAAATTGAACAGAAATGACTTTAATAGATGTGATAATGATACTGCTTTTGGCGGTGGGTGTGGTGAATGGCTACATGCGCGGCATGATAAAGCAGATGTCATCGATATTGGGTTTCGTTCTCGGCATAGTGGTGTGCAACGTGATGGGCGACAGCGCCACCGAGGTGCTACGCGAAGCCATACCGAGTTCGGCAGATTGGCCCCTGGCGAGTGTCACCACGCATGCTATGGCAGTGATAGTGCTGTTTGTGCTTGTGTGGCTGAGTGTAAAGGTGGTAGGGATGTTCTTGAAGAACACCATCGATGCCCTTCACCTGAGCATAGTGGACCGCGTGGGCGGCGCGGCGCTCAATGTGCTGAAATACTTCTTTGCGCTGAGCATATTGCTGAATCTATGGTTGCTGATTTCGCCCAAGAGCGAAGTGTTTACCACCCAGCATGCGCTCGAGAATAAGCCCTTCGAGCTGACCCTCAACCTTGTGCCATGGGCTCTCGGGCAGCGCAATCTGCCCGGCGACTCGATAACCGAAATGCCCCAAGCAGCGCCAGCGCCCGAAGGCGACGATGCGGAGAGCCTAATATGATGTTAGGGAATCCCGAAATCAGAAAAAAGTAAAACGGAAAAATGGAAAACGAAAACAAAATACGACAAACAAACAGCGATATCATCAACGAGGCAGCGCAGAGCGAATATAAATACGGCTTTGTGACCGACGTAGAGACTCATATCATCCCCAAGGGGTTGAATGAAGATGTGGTGCGCTACATCAGCGGCTATCGCAACGAGCCAGAGTGGCTACTCGAGTTCCGCCTGAAGGCGTTTCGCCATTGGCAGACGCTGAAGATGCCCCGTTGGGCACATCTCAATATACCAGAGATAGACTATCAAGACATCAGCTACTTTGCAGCGCCCAAGACCAAGAGCGACGGCGAGGCAAAAGAGATAGATCCCGAGATAAAGAAAACCTTCGACAAGCTGGGCATACCGCTTGAGGAGCAGATGCGCCTGAGCGGCATGGCAGTGGATGCCGTGATGGACTCGTCGGGCGTAAAGACCATGTATCGCGAGCGATTGGCAGAGATGGGAATCATATTCTGCTCGTTCAGCGACGCAGTGAAGGATTATCCCGACCTGGTGAAGAAATATCTGGGCAAAGTGGTGCCCTATACCGACAACTTCTTCGCAGCGCTCAATTCGGCAGTGTTCAGCGACGGGTCGTTTGTCTATATCCCCAAGGGCGTGCGTTGCCCGATGGAGCTATCCACCTATTTCCGCATCAATGCCAGCGGTACGGGCCAGTTTGAGCGCACCTTGATAGTGGCCGACGACGAGTCGTATGTGTCGTATCTCGAAGGGTGTACAGCTCCGATGCGCGACGAGAACCAGCTCCACGCCGCCATAGTGGAGATAATAGTTGAGGACCGCGCCGAAGTGAAGTATTCAACCGTGCAGAACTGGTATCCCGGCGATAAAGACGGCAACGGCGGCATCTATAACTTCGTTACCAAGCGCGGACTGTGCCGCGGCGACTATTCGAAGCTATCGTGGACACAGGTAGAGACCGGCAGCGCCATCACATGGAAATATCCCAGCTGCGTGCTCAAGGGCGACAACTCGGTGGGCGAATTCTACTCGGTGGCACTGACCAACAACTATCAGCAAGCCGACACAGGCACCAAGATGATACACCTCGGCAAGAACACCCGCAGCACCATAGTGTCGAAAGGCATCTCGGCAGGACATAGCCAGAACAGCTATCGCGGTCAAGTGAAGGTGGTGGCAAGCGCCACAAATTGCCGCAACTACACCCAGTGCGACAGTCTGCTGCTCGGTTCGACTTGTGGGGCGCACACATTCCCATATATCGATTGCCAGAACGACAGTTCGGTGGTGGAACACGAAGCCACGACCTCGAAAATCAACGAAGAGCAGATATTCTACTGCAATCAGCGCGGCATCTCCACCGAAGACGCCGTGGGCTTGATAGTGAACGGCTACGCCAAGGAAGTGATGGCAAAACTGCCTATGGAGTTTGCCGTAGAGGCACAGAAACTGCTGTCGGTGTCGCTCGAAGGCAGCATAGGCTAAACGAAAAACGAAGAATTAACAAGAAAATAAACAAATTTGCAACATAATATGTTAGTAATCAAAGACCTCCATGCCAATATCGAAGGCAAAGAAATATTGAAAGGCATCAATCTGACGGTACGTCCCGGCGAAGTGCATGCCATAATGGGTCCCAACGGGTCGGGCAAGAGCACCCTGTCGAGCGTGTTGGCAGGCAATCCAGCATTTACGGTTACCGGCGGCAGCGTAGAATTCTACGGCAAAGACCTGCTTGCCATGGCACCCGAAGACCGTTCGCACGAAGGACTCTTCTTGAGTTTCCAGTATCCAGTGGAGATACCCGGTGTGTCGATGGTTAACTTTATGCACGCAGCCATCAATGCCAAGCGCAAATATTTCGGACAGGAGCCCATCTCGGCGAGCGAATTCCTGAAAATGAAGCGCGAAAAGAGCGCGTTGGTGCAGCTCGACAATAAATTGGCGTCGCGCTCGGTGAACGAAGGTTTTTCGGGCGGCGAAAAGAAGCGCAACGAGATATATCAGATGGCGATGCTCGAGCCACGCTTGTCGATACTCGACGAGACCGACAGCGGCCTCGATATCGACGCTCTGCGCATAGTGTCGGAAGGCGTCAACAAGCTCAAGAGCGCCAATAACGCCACCATAGTGATAACCCACTATCAGCGTCTGCTCGACTATATCAAGCCCGACTTTGTGCATGTGCTCTACAAGGGCCGCATAGTGATGTCGGCAGGTCCGGAACTGGCACTCGAACTCGAAGAGAAAGGCTACGACTGGATAAAGCAACAAGTGGATAACGAATAAAGGCATCGAAAACAGGTGATAATGAACGCATTAAGACAATATATCGACCTCTATAAGAGCAATCGCCAAGCCATCGAGGCACACGCGCCGGCAGCGATGAACGCGCTGCGCGCCGAAGCCCTCGAAGTGCTCGAGCAGACCCATCTGCCCCGTCGCGGCGAGGAAAACTATGAGGTGAGCGACATCGACGAGATGTATGCCCCCGACTACGGCGTGAACGTGAACCGCGTGGAACTCAGCGCCGACGCCGCCGAGGCATTTCGATGCGATGTGCCCAATATGAGCACGTGGATGTACTTCTTCTTCAACGATGTGTTTCGCGCATCGCGCAAGTCGCCATCGCTGCCATCGAATGTGGTGGTGGAGCCATTCAGCGAAGCTGCGAAGAATCATCCCGAACTGTTGAGCCGCTATCTGGGCAGCGTAGCACCCCACAGCGACGCCCGCGTGGCACTCAACACACTGCTCGGTCAAGACGGATTGCTGGTGTATGTGCCGAAGAATGTGGTGCTTGAGCGCCCCATACAGCTGGTGAACATAATGAACGCCGGCGGCCCGATTATGGCAGTACGCCGCCTGTTGGTGGTGATAGGCGAAAATGCTCAGGCACAGATGCTTGTGTGCGACCATACGCAAAACCTTGAGCACCAATTCCTGGTGAATCAGGTGGTGGAGATAGTGGCAGAAGCCAATGCCCATTTCGACTACTACGACATAGAAGAATCGACCGAAAAGACCAGCCGCACCACATCGCACTATGTGAAGCAGGCAGCAGGGTCGAATGTGCTGATTAACGGCATAACGCTCACCAACGGTGTTACCCGCAACGACTATGTGGTGAGTGTGGATGGCGAAGGCGCCGAAACCCAGCTCTATGGCATGGCTATAGAAGGCGGTACGCAGCGCATCGACAACTATACGCACATCAGCCATAACGTGGGTCACTGCAAGAGCAACGAACTATTTAAATATGTGCTCGACGACCAGTCGGTGGGCGGCTTTACCGGCCGAATACTCGTGGCAGAGGGTGCAAACAAGATAGAAGCCTATCAGAGCAACCGCAATGTGGTGGCAACCGACACCGCTAAGGTTCACACCAAGCCGCAACTCGAAATCTACTGCGACGATGTGAAGTGTAGCCACGGCACCGCCATCGGTCAGCTCGACCAGGATGCCATCTTCTATATGCAGGCGCGCGGCATCACCAAAGAAGAAGCCCGCACCATGCTCATGCAAGCCTTTATGAGCGACGTAATCGACACCGTGCGGATGGAATCGCTCAAAAACCGTCTGCAGCGACTGGTGGAGAAACGCTTCTGCGGCCAGCTGCACCAATGCGTGGATTGCAGCAACAGTTGCCGCGACGTGGTAATGGGCGATAAATGACATCGCACATCCACACCGCGAAAAAGAGATTAAACGAAAACGGATATTTTAGAGAATATAATCCCAATGTCGGAGATATTAAACATAGAACAGATTCGTAAGGACTATCCCATACTGGAGCGCACCGTGGCAGGTAAGCCGCTCATCTACCTCGACAACGCCGCCACCTCGCAAGTGCCGCGCTGCGTGGTGGAAGGCATAGAGCAGATGTACTACCACAGCAAGGCAAATGTGCATCGCGGCGTGCATACGCTCTCGCAGGAGGCAACCGATATGGTAGAAGCCACCCGCGAGAAGGTTCGCCAATATATCGGCGCTGAATCGATAGAGGAGATAGTGTTTACGCGCGGCACCACCGAGGCAATCAACCTGGTGGCAAATAGCTTCGGCGAACGCCTGTGCAACGGCGACGAGATAATCATCACCGCCATGGAGCATCACGCCAACATAGTGCCATGGCAGTTGCTTCAGCGCCGCAAGCGTCTGCGCCTGTCGGTAGTGCCCATCAACGATGCCGGTGAGGTCGATTTGGAGGCGTTTGAGCGCATGATAGGCGACGACACCCGCCTGGTGAGCATAGCGCATGTGAGCAACGTGCTCGGCACCATCAATCCCGTGAAGGAAATGATAGCCATAGCGCACCGCAACGGCGTTCCCGTGCTTGTTGACGGCGCTCAGGCAGTGGCGCATATCAAGGTTGACGTTCGCGACCTCGATGCCGACTTCTATGCCTTCTCAGCGCACAAGATGTACGGTCCGTCGGGCGTGGGAGTGCTCTACGGCAAGAAAAAATTCTTGGAAAGTATGCCGCCCTATCAAGGCGGAGGCGAAATGATAGGCACAGTGAGCTTCGAAAAGACCACATTTGCCGACCTTCCATTCAAATTTGAGGCAGGAACGCCCGATTTTGTGGGAATTGCCGCATTTAGCCGCGCCATCGACTATATTCAGGGCCTCGGATTGGAAAATATTTCGGCACATGAGCATCAGTTGCTCAAGGCAGCCACCGAAGGACTTATGACCATCCCCGGGATGCGCATTTTCGGCACAGCAGCCGAGAAAGATGCCGTGCTATCGTTCCTCGTGGGCAATGTGAGCAGTTATGATATCGGATTGCTGCTCGACAAACTCGGCGTAGCGGTGCGCACCGGGCACCATTGCGCCCAGCCGCTGATGCATCGCCTCGGCATAGAAGGAACGGTGCGAGCCTCGTTTGCGGTGTATAACACCATGGAAGAGGTAGAGCAGTTTGTAGCCGCCACCGCCCGCGTGGCAAAGATGTTTGGATATAAATAAATTGGAATACAGTTAGACATTGCAATAGGTCGGAACCATTTAGAATGATGGCTCCGACTTAGTTTTTATTTGGCTGTGAGCAATTTTGGGCTGATTGTTTGGCGGTTTGATATTTTATTGCGATATTTGCGTTACGATACTTTCGTTACGAAAATTTCGTAACGCAGATTGTGAAATGGCGTAATAATTGAGTAAAATATGAAACCAAATAATCCTTTTCTGATAGCCGGTTATCATAGTCCGGAATATTTTTGCGATCGCGAAGCAGAAACGGCGTCGATACTCGATGCGCTCCACAACGGCCGCAATGTGACGCTTGTGGCCCCACGCCGAATGGGCAAGACAGGGCTTATGCAGCACGCTTTTTATCGTCTGAAGGAGCAAAATCCGGATATTGTGACAGTATATATGGACATTTATTCCACCCAGTCGATGGGCGATTTTGTGCGTTTGTTGGCTCATAGCGTGTTGGGTAAGATGGACACTGCCGCACAGAAAGCCGTGAGCCGCATAGGGCAATTTATTCGCAGTTGCCGTCCGGTTTTCACATTCGATGAGATAACAGGGGTGCCAAAAGTGACTATAGATGTGTCGCCGCAAGAAGAAGAGAGCACTCTGAAAGAGATATTTGAATATCTTGGAGCGTCGGAGCGACGTTGTTATATCGCCATCGACGAGTTTCAGCAGATAGCAGAATACCCCGAGAAAGGAATTGAGGCTCTGCTGCGGTCGTATATTCAGTTTTTGCCCAATGTGAACTTCATCTTTGCAGGAAGCAAGCAACACATAATGCAAGAGATGTTCACATCGTCGAAGCGGCCCTTCTATCAAAGCACCCAACTGCTTACGATAGGACCTATAGAGCGCGAAGCGTATGCTGATTTCGCCATCGGACACTTTGCCGAGCACAATTTGCAGCTTCAGCGCGCCATTTTTGATGACATCTATGACAAATTCGGCGGACATACCTGGTATGTTCAATGCATACTTAACCGGCTGTATGGCTATAATCGTGATGTGGATAAAGATATGGTGGCATACGCCATAGAACAGATTATTTCCGAACAGAGTTATTCGTATGAAAGCGTGTTGAAGAACTATTCGACGGGGCATTTGCGCCTGTTGAAAGCTATTGCTCGTGAGACATGTGTTAAGGAAGTGCTTGCAGGAGACTTTATTAGCCGCCACAAGCTAAGGGCACCGAGCAGTGTGAGTTCAGCGCTGAAGAAGTTAATTGATAACGAGTTGGTGTATAAAACTCCTTGCGGATACGTAATTTACGATATGTTTATGGGCGAGTGGTTGCGGCGAATGCCGTTTTGAGTGCCGCCGGCGAAAAAAAATAATTCAGGCTGGGTTTTCATGAGAAAGTCCAGCCTGAAATTTTAGTATATGGCGCTTAGATGGAGGTTATTTCACCTTCCATTCGTAGCCGTCCTTGGTGTCTTTTACGTCGAAGCCGATTTCGGTGAGGCGGTTGCGGATAAGGTCGCTGGTAGCCCAGTCCTTATTCGATTTAGCCTGCTTGCGAATGTCGAGCAGCAAGTCGATAGCCTCCTCATAAGGCTTTAGGTTCACGCCATTGCTGCCGTCAGCCTCGTTGCGAATGCCGAGAATGTCGAACAAGAATAGTTGGAACACCGCTTTGAGTTCCTCGATGTCGGCAGCCGAGAGAGTGGCCTTGCCATCGTTAGCCTGATTGATGATGCGGCAGGCATCGAAGAGAGTGGCGATAACGATAGGCGTGTTGAGGTCGTCGTTGAGGGCATCGAAGCAGCGTTGGCGCAAGTCGCTGACATCGACCGAAGAAGTGTCGGCAGGTTTGAGGTCGCAGAGGCGTTTCCAGCCGTCCATCATACGATCGTAAGCCTTTTCGGCAGCTTGGAGGGCATCGTTAGAGAAATCTACGGTGCCGCGATAGTGAGCCTGAAGGATGAAGAATCGAATGGTCATAGGCTTATATGCCTGCTCGAGTTTTTCGTGCGAGCCGTTGAAGAACTGCTCGAGAGTGATGAAGTTGCCGAGCGATTTGCCCATCTTCTGGCCGTTGATGGTAATCATGTTGTTGTGCATCCAGTAGCGCACAGCCTCGTGACCGCAAGCAGCCACCGACTGAGCTATTTCGCACTCGTGGTGAGGGAACATGAGGTCCATGCCGCCGCCGTGAATGTCGAACACCTCGCCGAGGTATTTAGTGCCCATGGTAGAGCACTCCAAGTGCCATCCCGGGAAACCGTTGCTCCAAGGCGAAGGCCAGCGCATAATGTGTTCAGGAGCAGCCTTTTTCCAAAGTGCGAAGTCGGCAGGATTGCGCTTTTCGCTCTGGCCGTCGAGTTCGCGAGTGGTGCTGAGCAGCTCTTCCACATTGCGGCCCGAGAGTTTGCCGTAGCGATGGTCCTTATTGAATTTAGGCACATCGAAATATATGTTTCCGTTGCTCTCGTAGGCGTAGCCCGAGTCGAGAATCTTTTTCACATATTCAATCTGCTCGATGATGTGACCGCTGGCGTGAGGTTCGATGCTTGGAGGGAGCACGTTGAGCGCCTCCATAGCTTTGTGGTAGCGGTTGAGGTAGAATTGCACCACCTCCATCGGTTCGAGCTGTTCGAGGCGAGCCTTTTTAGCGATTTTGTCCTCGCCCTCGTCGGCGTCGTGCTCCAAGTGTCCCACATCGGTGATGTTGCGCACATAGCGCACCTTGTAGCCCAGAGCAGTGAGATAGCGATAAAGCACATCGAAAGTGATGGCAGGACGTGCGTGTCCGAGGTGTGGGTCGCCATAGACGGTAGGACCGCACACATACATACCCACACGGCCCTCGTGGATAGGCTTGAACGCCATCTTGGTGCGTGTGAGGGTATTGAAGATAAGAAGTGTATTGTTAGTCATTGTAGTAAATAATATGTTTTCGGAGTGTTGCCTATGATGTTATGCCTGACCGTTAGGTCCGAGGAAAGTGATTTTCTCGTTCGGGTTGTCTTTAGGCTGGCGAACCGAGATTTTGCCGAAAGTGCTCTCGTATTTTTCGAGATTGTGCTGCAAAGCGAAGAAAAGTTGCTTAGCATTTTCGGGAGTCATAATCACGCGGCTCTGCACAGCAGCCTTAGGGCCGTTGGGGAGCATACATATCATGTCGAATACAAATTCGTTGGCTGAATGGGCTATAACGGCAAAGTTGGCATACTTGCCTTGAGCCACCTCAGGCGAAATATCTATTTGAATCTTTTTTTCTTCCATAATTTATGATGTTGTTATCTAAATAATTTCAAATTTACGGTTTCCGACTACAAAAGTAGTGCAAAGTTTTTTGATTATTGCTTATCGAAGCAATAATTGTGCTTATCGGGGAACTTAACATCGTTGATAATCACCCGAACCACCTTGCACGAAGGCTTGTGGAACGCAGCGCCGAGGTAAAACGAGGCATAGAATCTGCGCCAGTTGTAGAGCGTCTGGTCGAAGGTGTCGTTTACCAGATAGCAGTCGATGGTGTCGAGTCCCCAAGTGTTTTGGTCAGCCACGAGATAGAAGAAACGCGGTTTGCCCGTGTATTCCACCTCGCCCTGCATATTGATGTAACTACCAGTGCGCCAAATGCTTGTAAGGCGAATTGCTTCGCGCCTGAGCGTGTCGAGGCGTTGGCTATTGGTGATGCGGAGCGTGTCGGTGGTGGCTTTGTTGAAGCCCTCCACGGTGATGCGATGGCTTCCGTCGGGCGCAGGTTGCGAAGCCGGGTCGATGTAGTAGCTCAAGAGCACCCTTGAGCCCAGATTGGAGGAAGGTTCGTAGGAAAAATCGCCATAGAGGTGCGTGCTGCCGCCCTCGCCACGGTCGATTCGCTCAAAGTGCACCATTCCGTCGTCGTAGCCCAGATAGGTGACCATATCGTAGCGATAGGCAGGCTGCTGGTCGATGTCGTCGGTATCGCGGTCGGAGCACGATGCAATAGCCACAGCGGAGAAGATGAGTGATAATATGTAGAGTAGGTTTCTCATATTCAGGCAGATAGACTTGCTCAAATGATAATATCGTTTTTCACATCGTTCACTATCACGCCGTCGCGCATGTGCAGCACGCGGTCGGCATCATGGGCGAGCGATTCGTCGTGAGTCACTATCACGAAGGTTTGGTTCATCTCGTCGCGAAGGCGGAAGAATAGTTGGTGCAATTCGCGCTTATTGGCAGAGTCGAGGCTGCCCGAAGGTTCATCGGCAAGCACCACGCTCGGATTGTTGACCAAGGCACGAGCCACAGCCACGCGTTGGCGTTCGCCGCCCGAAAGTTGAGCCGGTTTGTGGTCGAGTCGTTGGCTAAGTCCCATAAAATCGAGCAGTTCGGCGGCGCGCTTCATGGCACTACTGTGCTTGTCGCCGCCCAATAGGGCAGGAATAGCCACATTCTCGAGAGCCGAAAACTCCGGCAGCAGTTGATGAAACTGGAACACAAATCCTATGTTTCGGTTTCGGAAATTGGCGAGTTGGTTGCTTTTGAGCTTCAGCACGTCGATGCCATTGTAGAGAATGGTTCCGCTGTCGGGCGAATCGAGAGTGCCGAGAATCTGCAGCAAGGTAGTCTTGCCCGCGCCGCTCGGACCCACTATGGTCACCACCTCCTTTTCGCCAATAGTGACGCACACATCGCGCAGCACGTGCAGCGAACCGTAACTTTTGTTTATATTGCTGATTTCTATCATTTTGTCGATATGAATTAAAGTTTGAGCAGGCTGTTGCGGTGTTGCATAAGGTCCTGCGCATGCTTATAGTCGTTAGGCGAACCGATGTCAATCCAAGTGCCGTTGATGGGGAAGTGGCTCACCTTGCAGCCGCGCTCTATGAGAGCGTCCATAAAGTTGGTGGCGTCGAAGTATTCGCCGCGAGGTATGATGTCGAGCCAGCTGCGTTTGATGAGGTAGATACCAGCATTGGCGTAGTAGTTATAGGTGGGTTTCTCCTCCACGCTGCAGATGCGGTCGCCATCGAGCACGAAAATTCCGTAAGGCACCGACACCATATAGGGGATGCTTGCCACGGTGAGGTCGTCGTGATTCTCGATATGGGCGAGATAGAAGTCCTCAAAATCGATGCTCGTAAGCAAATCGCTGTTCATAAGCAGCACCGTATCGTTGTGAAACTCCTTGATGAGCGTTAGGCTGCCTATGGTGCCCATTCGGTAAGGTTCGCGCACACATTGCACCTTCACGTCGGCCACCGGTTCGGCAAAGTGCTGCTCCAGCTGCTCGGCGAGGTAGTTGGTAGTGACAGAGATGTGCTTCACGCCGCATCGAGCCAAAGCCTCTACATTATAGTCGATGATGCATTTGTCGCCAATCTTGAGCAGAGGTTTTGGCGTGGTTAGCGTTAGCGGACGCAGGCGTTCGCCTTTACCGCCAGCCATCAGCACAGCGTCGATTGGGAGCATCGAGTGGATGCGGTTGAAGTCGAGAATATCAACGATGCGGCCATCGCCATCGATGTGCGGAATGAGGGTGATGCGCTTTTGGCGCAATCGTTTCACCTCGGCGATAGAGATATTGCCCTCGAATGCCACGCAATGGCGGTGCATCACCTCAGAGATTGGGTCGGATAGTTGGTATCCGGCAATCAGGCTTCGTCGGATGTCGCCGTCGGTGAGCGTGCCGAGCAGGCGGTCGCCATCGGAGCAGACAAATAGCGTCATGGCAGTGCCAGGTAGAGTGTTAAGTCTGCCAAGTGCTTCGAGCACGGTGCAGCGGTGGTCGATAAGAAATTCGTTGATGTTCATATTTCAAAATAAATAATTATGTGGGCACATTCTGCAAAAAAACAGGAAATTCGCCTTAAAGTTACAAAATTAAGATTTTTCTGTGGTAGGTAGAGACATAAAAACACAAAAAAGCATAAAATTACCGTTAAAACATATTTATTCATGAACAATCACGGTTAACTTTAGTATCTTTGCATCTCGAATTCAATAATAACATTCTAATATACAAAATTTGTAAACCAAAATGAAAAAATTAGCAAAACATCTAACGCTATTGCTTGTGACAATGCTTCTTGCAGTGATGGGAACATCGTGCAACGATGACAACGGCGGCGATCAACCGCAGTATTATAATGCCTTTATGATAATCAGAAGCGATGGCGTGAATGTGTGGTTCGAGAATGGAAATGGCAAATATGAAGTGCGAAACGCACCAGCTTCGCTTGAACTCATCAAGAAGGACGGCCGCCGCGCATTGGTATATTACTATGAAGAGAAGACAGCTCCAGCTCCAGGCTACGATAAGGTAATCGGCCTGATGGCATTGCAATTCTGCACTACAGGCAACTTGGTGGAGGTGTCGGACCTTTCGACACTCGATAGTTACGGCACAGCCAGCATATCCTTCGACAATCGGAGCTACAACTTCTGCGACGGTTGGTTCGATATCTTGATTGATTATTATCAATATCTTGAAGCAGAGCACACTTTCTCGCTATGCATAGTGCCAAATGAACTTGTTCCAGCGGAAGTGCCATTGCCAAGCGGCTATGTATATATGGAACTTCGTCACTACTGCGACAAGACCGGAACTAAGCTCGAGAAGATTCGCGACATCGCGTCGTTTAAGCTTCCTGAGGAATACGACCCAACTGTGAATCCATCGGTTAAGGGGTATTATATTCGCCTAATCGACGAAATGGGCGGTTCGAGTTACGCAAATCTCGAGTTTAAGAAGCAATAGATCCGCAATCACTCGGTGAATCATCTGTGAGTTAGCCGGGGTGCGAAATATAGCTGATGTTGAGATTATAGCCCATCTGAGGGTTGTAATCTCAACATATTTTTTATCATAGGTTGATGCCGAAATGCATCTTGCAGAGAGTTGCATCGGCGGCAAAAAGGTAGTAACTTTGCAAAGCCAAAGCGGAGAAAGACCGCGAGATGGCGATTTAGGTTTATAATATAATTTT
The DNA here is from genome assembly GCA_945612775.1 of uncultured bacterium. GTDB lineage: Bacteria > Bacteroidota > Bacteroidia > Bacteroidales > Muribaculaceae > SFTJ01. The sequence continues at coordinate 14,748 of CALZAF010000018.1, forward strand.
AAGGTAAAATACTATGGCAGATATTAAAGGAGCAGCAGCGCTCGGAGTGGAGCCTGTGGGCAAATTGTTGCGGCAGTATGCAGTGCCAGCCATTGTGGCGATGACGGCAAGTTCGCTCTATAATATGGTTGACAGCATCTTTATCGGACAAGGCGTGGGGCCGTTTGCCATCTCGGGCCTTGCCATCACATTTCCGCTGATGAACCTATCGGCGGCGTTTGGCGCGCTTGTGGGCGTGGGCTGTGCCACACTGCTCTCGGTGCGACTCGGACAGAAGGACTACGATACATCTTTCAAGGTGCTGGGCAACTGCGTGACCATGAATGTGATATTGGGCTCGATATTGACAGTGCTTGCCTTCACATTTCTCGACGATATATTATATTTCTTCGGAGCGAGCGAGCAGACCATACCTTATGCTCGCGATTATATGCAGGTGATAGTGCTCGGCAATGTTATCACGCACCTCTATATGGGTCTAAATGCCGTTCTGCGGTCGTCGGGGCATCCCCAGCAAGCCATGTATGCCACTATGGTGGCGGTGCTTGTGAATGTGGCGCTCGACCCACTGTTTATCTATGTGTTCGATATGGGCATACGCGGAGCGGCTGTTGCTACGATCATTTCGCAGAGCATATCGCTGGTGTGGCAACTCAAGATTTTCGCTAACAAACAGGAACTCATACACTTCCGCCGCAATTCGTTTAAGCCCCGATGGCGCATCACCCGCGACACCATAACCATAGGTATGCCGCAATTTTTGATGAATATGGCAGCGTGCCTTGTGGTGCTGCTTATCAACCAGGGACTGGTGCGTTATGGTGGCGACTTGGCTGTGGGAGCTTACGGCATAGTCAACCGATTGGTGTTTGTGATGGTGATGATAGTGATAGGCTTCAATCAAGCCATGCAGCCTATTGCCGGATATAACTATGGCGCTAACCAGATGCCTCGCGTGATGAAAGTGCTGAAACTCACTGTGATAGCCGCAACGGTGGTCACCACTACGGCGTTTCTGACGTTTTTGCTCGGTGCGGAATATGTGGTAAGGGCATTTACAACCGACGATGAGTTGGCAAGGCTATCAGCCGAAGGCCTACGCATAGTGGTGATGGTGTTCCCGGTGGTTGGCATGCAGATAGTGGTGTCTAACTTTTTCCAGAGCATAGGCAAGCCCGGCAAGTCGATAATCCTATCGTTGTCGCGTCAGGTGCTTGTGCTGATTCCGAGTCTTTTGATATTGCCTCAATTCTTTGGCGTGAAAGGCGTGTGGTGGAGTCTGCCGTTGAGCGACGCCATCTCAACAGTGATAGCCGTGGTGCTTATCTTGCGCGAAATCAAGCTGTACCGCATCTCAGCATCGCATTGATGGGGTGCCTTGTGGATGGATTTTCGGTAATCTCACGCGGTTAGACGGTGATTATCAGTATCTTTGCGGCTGTGCAACGGTTGGCTAATCTATTAGATAGCCTAATCTGCTAAATCAGCTGAACATGTGTGAGATAATGCGAGAAGGTGCAGCAGTTAGCGGATGCGTTGGTTGCCGCCGCCGAGGGTATTTCGGGCGTCGTTGTATTTGTTACCGCTGTAGTTGTTATACTGGTTGGTGCCGAATGGGTCATCTTCGTCGAATTCGTCATCTTCGTCGCCTTGCTTCTTGCCCTTCTTGTCCTTCATCTTCTTCAGGTCGGCCTTCGAACGGTTTTTCTTGATGTCGTAAGGTTTCTGCTTGTCGAGGGCAGTCTCGTAGATGTTCCATGTCTGCTCGTTATCCCAATTTTTGCGCAGCAAGATCTTGTTTGGGAAGTAATATACCTCCTCAGGCTGAAGATGTAGGGCATAGTTGCCGGTATCCCATTTGCCGTTGCCGTTGGCATCGAGGATAATGCGGGCATAGTAGGTGCCCGGACGAACATTTTCGAGGGCAGCCTGACCATCCTTCACGGTGGCTGTCTTAACTACCTTTTCGCCACTGTCGAGGAGTTCTACAAATGCGCTATCGGTTATATTTACAAGTAGATATAGGTTGGCATACTCTTCGAGAGGGGGTATGCTAATTTCAGCTTTAGTGGGGCGGTTAGGTTGCTGATAGCAGTCGTAGATAGATAGCGAGTCGATCTCCACTCGATATTCCATTCCAGCCTCGAAGGGGTAGATGAGGTGGAAATTGAGCACCGAAACCGAGTCGAATGGCTCGATGCGTATCTCGCGAGTAGAGGGCCGCCATATAGTGTCGCTTTCTTCTTTTTCAAATATGTGTATGCCGCGCATGTTGATGGTGTCGACAGGCGTTTCGAAGTTGATAGGCAGCGGACTGCCGTAGTCGATGCTCCGCTCAATCTTCATGGTTAGGGTAGGGATGCTATCGAACATGCTTGCCGGTTTGGCAGGCTTGTCGTCATCGTCCTCGCCCTTTTTACTGTTTTTGGGTCCATTGTCGGAGAGTTTTTTATTCTTGATGTCCGAGTCGTCTTTTTCCGACTTTTTCTTCTTTTTATCGGCTTTGTGGCGGAAGAAGAAGTTGATGGTGTCGGTGGTCATCACGTGCTGGTCGAGCGAGTCGCTGATGAGGTAACGCGCTTCGATGAGCACCGAGTCGCTCTTGATGAGGTTGCTATCGGTGAGCCAATAGATGAGCGAGTCGTTTTGTGGAGTGCGCTGCAAGCGATACCAGTCGGGGCGCGACGGGGCGGGTTTGAGCACGCGCAAGTCGGGGAGAGTGTCGATAGGAGTGGAGAATTTGAGGTGGATTTTGTTTTCGGCAGGGCGCTCGTCCTTTTTGAGGTAGAGGGCGCTATATTCCTCGTTGAACATGCATAGCAGCAGGTCGTTAGGTGTGAACACAGTGTGTATGCCAGGCTGAATAGTGTCGATTTCGCCATTGAACTTAAACACCGTGTCGGTGGTTTCGCGCTGATAGCTCGAAGGCACCACAATCTCGTCGAGAAACGCCAAATCCTCGTTTCGCGAGAAGGTGTAGTTGCCGTCCATGTCTTTTAGTCCGAAGATGTGGTATCTGCCGGGCTTCATATTGCGAATGGTGAACTGCCCCAAATCGTTGGTGCGTGCTATTCGGGTGAGAGGGATAGTGGAGAAAGCCGAGTCGTTGAGATTCTCGTGGATGCCCACGATAATGCTCTGCATAGGCTCTAAATCTCTGGCATTCAGCATTATTCCCGACACTTGCAGCGTGTCGATGCTGTCGCCTGTAGAGAATGCAAAAGCAAAGCCGTCGAGCGGATTGCCCTCGTTGTTGTCCTGAATGGCGTCGGCAAAGTCGATGCAATATGTGGTGTTATGCAGCAATGTGTCGCGCAGCTCCACGCTCACGCTCTTGCCGTTGGAGCGGATAATAGGCATATTTTTCTGTGCCGGCGACACCACTACCTTGGTATTCTGGTCCTTGAGCTGGATATATTCGTTGAAATTGATGGTAATCTTACTTCCTGTGAAGTTCAGCTGGTCGGGTTCGGGCGTACTGCTCACATACACCGGTGGCGTCTCGTCGCGAGGGCCGCCCGAGGGCCGTCCGATGTTAGCGCACGAGTAGAGCACCGATGCTGCCACGGCAAGAAATATGAAATATGCTGTATCTTTTAGTCTCACTGCCATTACAAATGATAAAAGTAGAGAATTATCACCGATTGCCGAGTTGCCCTAAGGCAGGCGGCAACCATATCGGGGTGTAAAGATACAAAAAAGTGCGATTATTGCAAAATCACATTCCTGAAATGGCGAAAGCCCAAGTGCAATAGGCGAGGCAAAATGCCGCCATCGGGCACCATAGGGGTGCGGTGCGCCTAAAAATGGCGGAGCGGCGAAGAAAATCGATGAAAAAAATGCCCGATGCGGTGAAAATGCCGTTGTGGGTGGCATTAATGGCTGTTTTAGTGTCAAATATGTGCAAAAAATGCCCAAAAATCCCGCTTTTTACACCTTATTTTAGAGGAAAACGGGCGGAAATATTTTCCACTTGAATTATTTGATGTATATTTGCAAATTGAAATCAAATGCTAACAAAATTAGTAATATAAAAATAAACAAAAAATTAAAACAAACTCATGCAAAGTAAAGGTTTTATTAGAGTCATTACTGCTTGCTTGGTTTTAGTATGTATCTTCTATTTGTCGTTCTCATTTGTGTCGAACCACTATGAGAACAAGGCAGTGGAATTTGCCCAGACAATGGCAAAGACCACCGATGTATCGAACGATGCATATAAGACATACTACAAGTCGTATATCGACTCTATTGCGAACGAGAAAGTGTATCTCAACTGGCGCACTTTCCAAGAAGTAAGAGAGATGGAGCTTGGCCTCGGTCTTGACTTGAAGGGTGGTATGAACGTAACTCTTCAGATTTCGGTACCAGACATTTTGAAAGCACTTTCAGGCCACAATCCAGATGCTAAGTTCAACAGAGCAATTGCTATCACCGACTCATTGCACCGCGATGAAAAGGATTTCGTATCGGCATTTGTAGGCGAATACAAGAAGATTGGTGACGGAAGCCTCAGCCAGATTTTCCGCAACGTGGAAAAGGTGAAGCACGGCATGACCGACGACCAAGTAGCCGATATATTGAAAGAAGAAGTTGGCTCGATGGTGGATAACTCTTACAACGTGCTCCGCACCCGTATCGACGGTTTTGGTGTAGTAGCTCCAAACATTCAAAAGCTCGAAAACACCGGCCGCATACTTCTCGAACTTCCAGGTATCAAGGAACCAGAACGCGTTCGTAAGCTTCTCCAAGGTTCAGCCAACCTTGAGTTCTACGAAACATATACAATCGCCGACTTGCAGAATCAGCTCGGTGCACTTAGTGCAGCAGCTGCTGCACCAGCTCCAGCAGTAGAGGCAACCGACTCTACAGCCGTAGCAGCCGACAGCGCCGCAGTAGCAGCACCAGCCGCTACACGCACTCTTGCCGACATGCTTTGGGCTAACGGCCAGATGGGCGGTCCAGTTATCGGTACCGTTCACGTGCAAGACACTGCAGCTGTTAACGCCATTATGCGTTCAGCCGAAGCACGCCGCTTGTTGCCAACCAACTTGAAGGCATGCTGGTCGGTTAAGGCACTCGACGATAAGGGCCGTTTCTTCAACCTCGTGGCATTGAAGACCAACCAAGGTCGTCCAGCACTTGGCGGCGACGTAGTGGTTGACGCATCGAGCGACTACGAAAACCTTCAAGGTAACGTAGTGTCGATGACCATGAACGATGAAGGCGCTCGCCAGTGGGCACGCGTAACTCAGCAAAACCTCAACAAGAGCGTGGCAATCGTTCTTGACGACCAAGTATATTCTTATCCTAACGTAAACAGCGTTATCGAAGGCGGCCGTTCGCAAATCACAGGTAACTTCACTCCAGAAGAAGCTAAGGACTTGGCAAACGTGCTTAAGAGCGGTAAGATGGCAGCTCGCGTTAACATCGCAAGCGAAAGCGTAATCGGTCCATCGCTCGGTCAGGAATCTATCGAAAAGGGATTCTGGTCGTTCATCGTAGCACTTGTGCTCCTTGTAATATTCATGTTTGTGGGTTATGGCTTCGCACCAGGTTGTGTGGCTAACCTCGGATTGCTCCTCAACTTGTTCTTCACATTGGGTATCTTGGCATCGTTCCAAGCAGTGCTTACCTTGCCAGGTATCGCCGGTATCGTGCTTACCCTCGGTACAGCAGTCGATGCCAACGTGCTTATCTTCGAGCGCACCAAGGAAGAACTTCGTGCAGGTAAGGGCGTTAAGGCAGCTGTAGCCGATGGTTACAGAAACGCATTCTCGGCAATCTTCGACTCAAACTTGACTTCGGTTATTACCGGTATCATCTTGTTCTTTAACGGTTCAGGTCCTATCAAGGGCTTCGCTACCACATATATTATAGGTATTGCATGTTCGTTCTTCACAGCAGTATTCGCTACTCGCCTCGTGATGGAATGGATTATCTCGAAGCCAAAGTACCAGAACATCACATTCAACACTGCTATCTCGAGAAAGTGGTTCCAAGGCGCTAAGTTCGACTTCATCGGCAACCGCAAGCGCAACTCAATGGTAGTGGGTGCAATCGTGGTAGTGGCAGGTATTCTGCTTGCAGTGCGCGGCTTGAGCATGGGTATCGACTTCTCGGGTGGTCGCAACTATGTGATCCAATTCCCACAAGAAGTTAGCACCGTAAGCTTGCAAGAAAAGCTTCAAGCTAAGTTCGGCGATGCCAACGTTAAGGTTATCACTATCGATAACGACACTAAGGTGCGCGTATCGACCAACTACAAGATTGAGGACAACAATCCAGATATCGACGACGAAATCGCAGCATTGCTTTACGAAGGTTGCAAGGACGAACTTCAAGGCATGTCGGTTGAAGACTTCAGCCAGGCAAACGAAGAAGTAGGTATCGTGCAATCAGAAAAGGTAGGTCCAAGCATCGCAGGCGACATGACCCGCGAAGCAGTATGGGCAGTAATCTTCTCGCTCATCGCTATGGCACTCTACATCTTGTTGCGCTTCCGCAATATCGCGTTCTCAATCGGTGCTCTTGCTGCAGTAGCATTCACAGCATTCGTTATCATCGGCATTTATGGTTTGTACGGCTTGTTCCCATTCTCAATGGAAATCGACCAGACATTCATTGCTGCTATCCTTACCGTAATCGGTTATCAGGTTAACGATACTGTGGTTGTGTTCGACCGTGTACGCGAAACACGCACATTGTATCCAAAGCAAGACATGATGCTCACCTTCAACAATGCATTGAACAGCACTCTTGCTCGTACAATGATGACTTCGTTGAGTACATTGCTCGTGCTCGTGGTAATCTTCATCCTCGGTGGTGAATCTATCCGCAGCTTCGTATTCGCAATGTTGCTTGGTGTAATCATCGGTACATGTGCTTCATTGTTCATCGCTGCTCCTACAGCTTATGCATTGGCAGGTCGCCAGCAAGCTAAGAAGTAATATTTAGCAATAGCATAAATTAAGAAAATAGTGCTCCGCATATGCGTGGGGCACTATTTTTTTTGCATCCGCCGCGGTGGCGGAGTTGAGTCGCATTATTGCAGAGCCGGCGGGTCTCTCCTTGATTTTTGGCTGCGAGATGCCGCCAATTTGGCAAAATTATTAGAGAATATAGTACACTAAAGGCTGATAATCTATTGATTATCAGCCTTTTATAGTACCCTAGAGGGGAATCGAACCCCTATCTAAAGTTTAGGAAACTTCCATTCTATCCGTTGAACTACCAGGGCAACGGCTTGACGACTGTGGGGTGCGTCAAGTGGTGCAAATTTACGAACATTCTTTGATAGTTACAATAGTAGCGGGGTGGTTTTGGGTCGCAGGGAGCCGAAGGGGTGGCTAAAAATTATCTTTTTTGAAAAAATTATCATTTGTTGCAACTTTTTGGTGGCGTGACATCGTCAAATGGGTGAAAAGGGACAAAAGAAAGCCCCGAGGAACAAAAATATAAGGAAATTTAGACTAAATGATATGAAAACTTCAGGATTGATAATTGCATCATTATTATGCTCAGCAATGACAATGCAGGCGCAAGAATATGCGCCAACCGACAGCCTCTCGACCGACAGTCTCGACCTTGTGCTCGACCGATTTGTAAACCTTGGCGAATTGACCGTGACAGGCGCTTCGGTAATCAATAAAAGCGACCGCAAGCTCATAATGCCTTCGGGCGAGATTAAGCGTTTGGCAGCAAATGGAACCGACCTGGTGAAGAAGATGCAGCTTCCCGGCGTGAGAGTGGATGCCATGACCGGCGCGATAGCCCTTCAGAACGATGGCAAATTGGTGCTATGCATCAACGGCCGCCCGGTGAAGAGCGAAAATGTGAAAGCCATCGACCCAACTATGGTGGAGCGCGTGGAATATCACGACAACCCATCG
>CALZAF010000019.1 GCA_945612775.1 uncultured bacterium
CGGCATCAAGCGGTTTGTCAACGCCATTATCTTCAACGGTGTCACCGGCATTATCTTCAACGGTGTCACCGGCATTATCGGATGCTTTGGAAGTAATATCTGCAGCAAATGGCACTTCGTATTCCACAGAGGCGTTCGCCGAGAGATCCTCGGCAGGAACCAGGAAGAAATCGCCGTCGATGCAATAATTCATAATTGCTACGGTCACATATATATAATATATTGTGTAGATAATCACAAAAGTGTTGTACCCCCAATTCTGAATGTCAGAGAGCGACGCAATGCCGGCAAGAATGCCTATAGCCAGCGCGCTGTAGAAAAACTTTTGTATTGGGCGAAGGTGGTAATCCACGTTTTCATCGTAGTAGTGCTCAAGTTCGGCAGCCGTTTCTCGTATTTGTCGCCTAAAAGCGATGGTGTGAAATACTATTTGCGCCAAGTAAGCCGCTGCAGCTAAGTACCACACATAGATGTGCACTGACGGTAGTGCAAATTTGGTGAAAAACAGCAAAATGGTGGCAAGAGTGATGACTATAAGCGCCACTACCGTCTGGTGAGTATATTCTCGGCGCGTGAGCATGATTGACGCCGTGTAGGAGAACAGCAGCGCCTGATATGATGCCACGCACAGCGTTATGGTGGATAGCAAATTGGGCTCGGAGTCCTCAATTTTGAATAACCCCGATATGGTGAGAATGGTAAAGGTGGCAACAAGAATCCAGCGAGCTCGTGAAATTGGCTCCCAACGCACCTTTTGAGGGATGTGTATTATAGAAAGTACCACAACGGACGTCCCTAACGCCGTTGATGATAGCAGAGAAATCAGGTGATCGATGGTGGTTAGCATATACAAGTATAAGTAAATTATTATTTTGAGGGCTAAGCTTGTTCTCGGAGTTCACTCCAATAGCGTCTCGCACTACGCCAAACAAAACCTAAATGCCGGCGCAACTCTTATTTATCAATCCGAACAAAGGTAACAATTTTTGGACAAATTGTACAAAAATTTGCGTAAAATTTGTGGCATTAAGAATTTGGCTTAGCGCCAGTAGGGGCGAGTCGAGCAAAATGCCGTTTTGGGGAGAAATTTTATTCCGTCAAGCCCAATTTTCTCCATTTAGGGGCAAAAAAAACGAGAGCGCCGGTGGAATTGGCGCTCCCGCTGGATAAGGGATTATGTTGTAGTGATTATTCCATTAGTGGAACAGCATCTCTGGGGTGACAGGGGTGAACTGTTCGGCATCTGCCTTGCGGATGCGCACGCCACCGTCGTTCCAGTTAGATGGCCAGCCACCGATGATGTGACCCAAGAACACGAGCTTCACTTCGTGCAAGCCCTTGGCAAGAGCCACCGAAGAGTCGTGACGAGAGAAGCGCTTAACTTCGCCGCCGTTGTTGATGAGCAACTTGCCATCTACCCAAACCTCTTCGAGGTCAGACGACAGATAGTAAACGCCATCTTCAGGGAATTCTACGTAACCGGTAGCGATAGCAGCATATTGCTCAACGCCGCGCATCGATTCAGAAGTCTGAACGTGAGCAGTGATAGCGCGAGTCTTTTCGATTACGAGCGATTCCTTAGGTTGCAACTTAGCAGCTTCGAAATCAGCCACATTGAGATACATACCGTCGTAAACGTCCATCTTCAAGCCTGGTTCGGTGGTAGCAGGAGTCTTAGCAGGGAGCAATTCTTGCTTTTCAACCGAGATGGTGCGAATAGGACTCAACTTGCCCGAAGGAAGAGCCGAAGCAATCTTGAGGGTAGTGGTTTCGCCGAGCACGATAGGAGCAGTGTATTCGGTAGAATTAGCAGTAGGTTCGCTGCCGTCGAGGGTGTAAACCATCTTCACAGGGCGAGTAGTGGTGAATGTGAGAGTAGCCGAGTCGGTAAATGCTACGGTGTTGCACGAACCGTAAGGTTGCTCAGGTTGTGGGATGTGATAGCCCACATTGTGAGCATCGAGGCGAACGTAAGCGTTGTTCAAGCGGCGTTCGAAGTCGGTGTAGTCCTTCTTGTCCAATTCGGTCCAGCCGATTTCAGCCACAGCGAGTATGCGTGGGAAGATTCGGTAGTCGCGCACTTCTTCGGTGTACATATATTCCGACCAAGTGTTGCCTTGAACGCCAAGGATATATTGCTGCTTGTTCATAGCCACGAGAGTGTCGGGCATTGGGTTGTAGCTATAGGTCTTTTCCAAGAGGGTGTAACCGCCAATGGCTACTGGCTCAATCTTAGAGTCGCCTTGATAAGCATCGAGATACATACCGTTGCCGGCAGGAGTCATAATCACGGTGTGATCCATAAGAGCAGCTGCGATACCGCCTTCTTCGCCGCGCCACGACATCACTGTAGCTTCGGGAGCAAGACCACCTTCGAGGATTTCGTCCCAACCGATAATCTTTTTGCCCTTAGTGCCGAGATACTTCTCCATGCGTTGGATAACGTAGCTCTGGAGGCGTTCTTCAGCGCTGTGCTTGCTGTCGCTGCGGAGTCCGAGTTCGCGAATCAACTTTTGGCAAGCTTGGCAGTTCTTCCAGCTAATCTTAGGACATTCGTCGCCGCCGATGTGGAAATATTCGCTTGGGAAGAGTTCAACCATTTCGTCGATAACGCCTTCCAAGAACTTGAACACTTCTTCCTTAGCAGGACACATCACAACGTCTTCCACGCCCCAGATGATGCGAGGGCTTTCCTTCACGCCTTGGCATGAAAGTTCGGGATAGGCAGCGATAGCAGCCATTTCGTGGCCAGGGAGCTCGAGCTCAGGCACGATGGTGATGAAGCGGTCGGCTGCATACTTCACGATGTCCTTGATTTCTTCTTGAGTGTAGTAACCGGCATGTTCTACGCCTTCGCCTTCCATACGCTTAGCAGCTATCTCCATGAGCTTAGGATACTTCTTGATTTCGATGCGCCAGCCCTGGTCGTCGGTGAGGTGCCAGTGCATGCGGTTCATCTTGAAGAGAGCTATCACGTCGATATACTTCTTCACGTTTTCGGCAGGCATGAAGTGGCGGCATGGGTCGAGCATGATACCGCGGTAGCCAAAACGAGGTTGGTCCTTGATGCTAACGGCAGGAGCTACCCAAGCGATGCCTCTGGTCTTTTCTGGGTTTTCGATTTCGGCAGGGAGCAATTGCATAAGGGTCTGCATAGCATAGAACAAGCCTTGAGGAGTCTTACCAACGGCCTTAACGCCTTCGGCAGTTACATCGAGGGTGTAGCCTTCGTCGTTGGTGTCGAGAGATTCGTCGATGGCGAGCATGATGTTGCCTTCGTCAGCCACCTTGATGCTGTAGCCGGTAGATGCGCTGATTTTGGCAGCGAAAAATTCGGCTATTGTCTTAGCTTCATCGGTAGTTGCGCCCATCGAGGTGCTGCTGTTAACAACGAACTGACCTTCGCCTTCCACGAGCTCTTGTGGCATAGGAATGATGTGAATGCCTTCGTTGTACGACTTAACTTCGCCTTCTCCGCATGCGCTCAAAAGGGCAAGCGAAAGAATCGAACAGAGAAATACGATACTTTTTTTAATCATGGATAATTAATTGTTTGTAGATTATGTAGTTTGTAGATATTTTAGATTTTTCCCAAAGGTAGTAAATAAAAAGCAATTGCACATAATTATTTCGGTCAATTTATTTGCCTCGTCGACGAAATAGTTGACCTTTATAGCCTTTGGTAATTCGTTGTTGCACTTTCTTCCTATCTTATTGCATTTTCCTATTGCATCTATTCCCCTTATGGCGAGCTTGGCGAGTGCATAAGGCATGGTGGTGGCAGGCAGAGACTTATGCCTGCTCCCACTCGAAATTCTCGCGTCCGGCTCCTATCTCGAAATGCAGCTTGGCTATGCCGAGGTCCATCTCGGTGTAGCCCACCATCGAGAAAAGTCGCTGGGCGCGTACGGTGGGTTTGCCGTTGGTGTGATGTTGCAGATATTCGAAGCGGAATTTCTGCTGATTGATGGCTGTAGGGGCAAGGTTGGCTGCCTCAACGCCGCGGCGGAACCATTGCGGAGTGAGGTCGGAGCAGTTGCTGATTTCCTCGATAGCCTTGCGCTTCGACTGCACGCCTTGCGTTTCGCCGTAGCCGAGCGAAATCATACATTCCACCCGTTCGCCGTCGAGGAGCGTGTAGGTGCCCTTCACGCTGCGGTAGGATAGCCCTGCCCAGCAGGTGTTGAGGCCGAGCGTCTGCGCCAGCAGCACCAGTTGCTCGCCGTAGTAGCCTATGCGCTCCTTGCAGCCCGGTGTTTTGCGGCAAGCCATTACCAGATAGTTCTCCACTCCCGAAAATTTTCCGTATGCCATAATGCCGCTGAAGGCGCGGGTGTCGCCCACCACGAGCTGTATGTGCAGGTCGCCGAGGCGGTTGCACTCATCGATTTTGGCTTGCAGAGCGGCTATGCACTCCGGCGTTAGTGGTCGGCTGACGTATCGGCGCACGCTGTGGCGGCATTTGATGGCTTCTTGAAGTGTCATAATTTTTTTTGGTAATGGCTTGCTATTGAGTTTTTTAATGATTTATTGCTGATTACTGCGATTCTTCTTATCTACGATTGCGTCGAGCACGGCGATGGCGGTAAGGTTCACCACATCGCGCACGCGGCTTTCGAAGTCGGTGAAGTGGATAGGCTTGTTGAGTCCCATCTGGATAGGTCCGAGCACTTCTACGTCGCTGGTGAGATATTGCAGCATCTTAGATGCGGCGTTGGCGCTGCTCAGGTTAGGGAAGATGAGCGTATTCACGTCCTTGCCCACGAGTCGGGTGAAAGGATACTTGCGGTCGCGGAGTTCGCGGTCGAGCGCGAAGTTTAGCTGCATTTCGCCGTCGATGAGGCGGTTAGGATCTTGCTCTTGAAGTATTCTCACTGCTTCGTGCACGTCGGCAGGGCTTCCATCCTTGTCGCTACCGAAGTTAGAGAACGAAATCATAGCCATAATAGGCTCCTTGTTGAAGAATTTAACGGTGTATTCGGCGAGTTGAGCCACATCCACGAGGGTGTCGGTGCCTGGGTGACGGTTGATAAGCGTGTCGGCGATGAAGAATGTACCCTTTTTGGTGTTGAGGATGTGCATAGTGCCGAAGTGCTTATAGCCGGGCTTGATGCCCACCACCTCTTTAGCCACCTTGATGGTGTTGCTGTATTTGGTGTAGGTGCCGGTGATAAATGCGTCGGCTTCGCCGGTTTCCACCATCATCATGCCGAAGTAGTTGCGTTCGAACATCTTATCGTTGGCTTCCTCGAAGGTATAGCCTTCGCGGGCGCGCTTTTCGGCAAGAATCTTGGCGTAGCGTTCGCGACGCGGTGCTTCGCGGTCGTGGCGCAGGTTCACTATCTCGATGCCTTCGAGGCTAAGTTCGAGTTCGGCAGCAAGTTTGGTGATGCGCTCGTCGTTGCCCAGCAGAATAGGGTAGCAGATGCCTTCGTTCTTGGCTTGAACGGCAGCGCGGAGCATGGTTGGGTGAATACCTTCGGCAAACACCACGCGCTGCGGGTTGGAACGAGCCAAATCGTAGAATTGCTGGGTGAGTTTGCTCTCCTGACCCATGATTCGCTTCAGATGAGCAGCGTATTCGTCCCAATCGTCGATGCTCTTGCGAGCTACGCCGCTGGCAATGGCAGCCTTAGCCACCGCCATCGATACGTCGGTGATTAGGCGAGGGTCAACAGGCTTAGGAATGAAGTAATCGCGGCCGAACACGAAGTTATTCACGTGATACACTTGGTTCACCACGTCGGGCACAGGCTTCTTGGCGAGGTCGGCGATGGCGTGCACGGCGGCAAGCTTCATTTCCTCGTTGATAGATGTGCTGGCGGTGTCGAGTGCGCCGCGGAATATGTAGGGGAAACCTATTACATTATTAATTTGGTTAGGATAGTCGCTTCGGCCGGTTGACATAAGCACGTCGGGGCGGGCAGCCATGGCGTCCTCGTAGGTGATTTCGGGCACCGGGTTGGCGAGGGCAAACACGATAGGGTTTTCAGCCATCGAGCGCACCATGTCCTGAGTGAGCACATTGCCCTTAGATAGGCCAAGGAACACATCAGCACCGCGGACAGCCTCTTCGAGGGTGTGCACATCGCGGCGCGAGGTGGCAAATTCGCGCTTCTGCTCGTTGAGACCTTCGCGATCGTCGCTAATAACGCCCTTGCTGTCGAGCATCACTATGTTCTCCTTGCGAGCGCCGAGGCTAACGTAGAGCTTGGTACAGCTAATGGCAGCAGCGCCAGCGCCGTTGACCACAATTTTTACATCTTCGATGCGCTTGCCAGCCACTTCGAGGGCGTTGAGAAGTCCAGCCGACGAGATGATGGCAGTGCCGTGCTGGTCGTCGTGCATCACAGGAATGTCGAGTTCAGCCTTGAGGCGACGCTCTATTTCGAAGCACTCAGGAGCCTTGATGTCCTCAAGGTTGATACCGCCAAAGGTTGGAGCAATGGCTTTCACGGCTTGGATAAATCGTTCGGGGTCTTTTTCGTTGATTTCGATGTCGAAAACGTCGATACCGCCGTAGATTTTGAAAAGCAGACCCTTACCCTCCATCACCGGCTTACCGCTGATGGCGCCAATGTCGCCGAGGCCGAGCACTGCGGTGCCGTTGCTGATCACAGCCACAAGGTTGCCCTTGCTGGTGTATTTATAGGCGTCGTTGGGATTCTTCTGAATCTCGAGGCAAGGCTCAGCCACGCCGGGTGAATAGGCGAGACTCAAGTCGTACTGCGTGCTATAGGGTTTGGTGGGTACCACCTCTATTTTGCCAGGTTTGCCCTGTGCGTGATATGCCAATGCGGCTTCCTTTGTGATTTTTGCCATATTTTCTACTGGTTTTTAGCGTTTTAATACTAACACAATTACTTCTATTTTGGTTCGATTTCTCTATGTTGCGTTATACGCAAAGCAAAAGCAACCAACGGTTGCTTTTGCTTAATAAGGGTTGTAAAATTAGTAATTTTTTTCGATATAATATTCTTTTTGCCACAAAAATCAGCAAAAATATTAAAAAGTGTGGCAAATTGATTATTCGCCGGGTCGCTTGCGATATTGCGATGGGGTGATGTTGAAAATTGCCTTGAACGAGCGTGTGAAATTGCTGTTTTCGGCGAAACCGCATCGCATAGCCACTTCGGCAATGGTGTAATTATTGTCGGAGTCGAGCAGATGCTTGGCGTAGGTCATACGCACGAGCAGCACATAGCGCGATATGTTGTCACCGGTGAGCGCACTCACCTTGCGGTTGAGCTGTCGCGGGCTTATGCTCATTGCCGAGGCGATATTGTTGATGTTCACGCAGTTGTGCTCCATCTGATTATGCACTATGTCAGTAACCTTCGAGATAAACTGCTGGTCGGGCGAACTCATGTCGGTCACCACCTTCTCGGTTGTGCTCGAGAAATTGCGCACGAAGTTGTCCTGCATGGCTTTACGGGTGGCGAGGATGCTATTAATAATGTTGTTGAGTTCATCGGCGTCGAAAGGCTTGGTGAGGTAGGCGTTAGCGCCAGCCTTGAAGGCTTCGTTTCGGTCGGCTTGAGCAGTCTTAGCCGACACCACTATAATAGGTATGTGGCTCACAATGCTCGAACTGCGAATGTCGTTACAAAATTCCAATCCGTTGCGCTCGGGCATCATAATGTCGGTAATGATGATGTCGGGCATAATGGCGAGAGCCACATCCATACCCTCGATGCCATTGTGGGCATAGTGGATATTGAAGTTGCGAAGCACCGAACCGGTGTAATATAGAATGTCGTCGTTGTCCTCGGTGATAAGCACCACAGGGCGGTTGTCGTTTTCGTAATTGGTGGGCAGAATGGGATTTTCGGCATCGTTGATAAGGCCCTCGGCAGGGGTGTCGGAACAGAGAGCTTTCCAGTTGCCATCGCCCTGCACTATAGGCAGGCGCACCGTGAATCGAGCACCGCCGTTAGGATTGTTTTTAGCCTCGATGGTGCCGTTCATGGCTTTCACGAGGTTGTGGGTCAGAGCCAATCCCACGCCCGAACCCAAACCGTTGTTGTGGTTGGTGTTGGTGTAGAAGAGTTCGAAAATGTGCGGCATATCCTCTACGGGGATTCCCGAACCGTTGTCGCTAACGATAAGCGACAGCATGTTGCCTTCGTTGGCGGTGATTATCTGAATGAGACCGTTGTCGCTGGTAAATTTCAGCGCGTTCGACACCAGATTGTTGAAAATCTTATTCAGATAGTCGGGCACAAAGTCCATTTCGATTACGCTTTGCGACGATTTGTAAGATATGGTGATGCGTTTGCTGCGAGCCAAGTCGCGGGCGCTCTCCACGAGGGTGTGCAGATAGCCCACCACATTGCCATGCTCATATTTGCAGCTTTGAATGCCCGATTGCAGTTTTGAGATGTCGAGAATCTGATTGATGAGTTGCAGCAGGCTGCGTCCTTGTCGGCTAATGATGTTGCCCATCTCGGGCAGGTCGCTATCGGATGCGTTGCCTTTCATCATCTCGTTGCCGATGCCTATAATGGCAGTGAGAGGGGTGCGGAATTCGTGTGAAATGCTTGTGAAGAACGATGCTCGCATGCGTTCGAGTTCCTTGAGGCTCTCCTGCTCTTTTCGGCTTGCACGGCGCGCTATGTAGAGCAGCACAACAATCACTGCGAGCATCACCATCACCACGCAGAGGGCTATGATGATGACATTGCGGGTGCTGCGCTCTTTAGCCATATTGCCTTTTATGGCATTTAGTTCTTCTTGGCGGGCATGGTGCTCATATTGCAGACGCTGGTTCTGTATTTCGAGCAGATTCTTGTCGCTTGTGATGCTGTCTCTGATGCTGTGACAGCGTTCGTAGCACTTCAGAGCCATCACATGGTTGCCGATGGCTTTGTAAAGCTCATATTTGAGTCGATAGATGGCTGCGAGGCGGTCGCGTGAGTGGCCCGTGATTGCCACTGTCTCGGCGCGGTCGAGCATTTTTTGCGCCTCGGCGTATTCGCGATTTTCGATGTGGATTTCGGCAAGCGAAAGGCACGAATTGAGCCAGTGCCACTTGTCGATGAGGCCTTCCATTTCGTAGGCTTTCTCGTATTCGGTGTACGCCTGTTCCATCTTGCCTTGCTTGCGATAGATGTTGCCGAAATAGCCATGACAGAGCGCTATGCCGAGGTTCGACTTAGCTATAAGGTTCATTTCGAGCGATTTGCGGTAGTATGCCCAAGCGGAGTCGATTTGCTCATTTTTCTCGAAAATCGAGCCTATGTTGGCATAGTTGATGGCTTGTCCGAGCGCGCTGCCGAGTGCCTTCTCGCCCTTGAGCGCAATTCGGAATACCGAGTCGGCGGTGGCATAGTCGTCGAGGCGTAGGCTTATGTTGCCGATGCCGTTGAGCGATACCACCTTGTTTTTGCGATTTATCACACTTGCAGTGTCGCTATATTTGTCGCAGAGGGTTAGCGCCTTGTAGTGGAAGGTTGAAGCGTCGTGTAGCATGCTCATTCGGCGGTAGTTGGTGCCTATGTTGTTTAGGTCCTGAATCATTTCGAGGGTGTCGCTGATGCTCTTGGCTATGTCGAAACTTGCTGTGTGGGCGTCGATAGCCTCGATAAACTTGTTCTGCTCGCGATAGACTATGCCCATGCGTTTCAGCGTGAGCATTTCGCCCTCTATGTCGCCGTTTTTTCTACATTCTTGGCGCATCTTTTGCAGTTCGTCTATGTCGCGCTGCTCCGAGAGAACGCTGTCGATGTGCTGTCGGTGCTCCGAAATATGGTCGCCCATCGGTGCAGCTTGCCTGCATGCCGAGAATGTCATAGCGAGGGCTATGAAATAAAATATCCACAGGATAGGACTACGCCTTGCCGATGAGCAAATATGTAAATCTGTGGCCATGCTAATGGTGTTTAGTTTTTAAAATGTCTCTCAACCTATAATCCTTATTAGTCGATTTAGACTACAAATTTACACAATTTTTCAATTATTACCACTTTGAAAACAAGAATTGTGGTGAAATTTTGACGAACTTATCCCAGCGAGTCGCAGCGAGAATAGAGATATTCCGACTGCTGATAGTGGGCGAAGCGCACTGTAGTGGCGCCCACTTCCATTATGTAGGATAGGTCGCGGTGGTGGTCGGCATCCGAGAGTGCGCTTCCTTTGCCCAAGCGGTCTTGGTGGCGTGTCACGCCGTACATAGGATATCTTTTGCCGTTATATTCATCTACCTTAGTGTATGATATGTTGTAATTGACCGTTCACAACATAGATTATTATGAAAATTTTGTTTGTTGTTTTTCTTACTATTTATCATTGGAAAATTTTGATTATTAACTATTTAGTCGTTTTTATGTCCGAAATTGATAAATTTTGATGTGATTTTTTGACGAAAAGATAAAAAATTCCTTGCTTTTAACAACAAATTATTGAAAACCAAAATATAATTTTGTCGCAGAAACAACTTTTGTCTTAATCGCTATGCGAGATGACGCAAGGAAAGCTCGGCTTAACTACGCGTAGTTCTATCGATTTTTTGTTAGTAATTCGTAGTAGAAGGGTTTTTTGAGAAGATTTACTCAATCATTGCTTTTACCCATAAGTTGGGTAAAAAACAGGCGGCGGAGAACATCGGTTGAGTGGCAATGCAAGCAAGAGAACCTGAAGTGAAGCAGATGCCATTAAAAGAGCAATTAATTCTGCCGAGACCATCCGCCCAACAATATGCGTTTAAGAGTAGAAATTGAACTGTTTTTTGTAGAAATTAATGTTAGTTACAATATGCAGAAAGTGGTTTTTAATGTTGTTGAAATAACAACAGATACATTACGATATAAGTGATATTTAATAATAGAGATCCAGTAAAAAGGTAGGTCCGGAGATGCTTGTGAAAGTGCCTTCGGATTTTTTTATTTTAGATAGCGAATTACCTTGCAGGGGGGATCTCCTTTTGAGCGGGCGCGATTGTGTATTTTACCACAAAGCCACTTTGCCACCAATGCCCAAATCGAGAGTGGCTGAAGTTACTCCGAGAGCTTGGAAAATGCGGCTCATAGTTGGCAGAGTAATCACACTCTTGCCTTTCTCCAACTTTGATATTTGCGCTTTCTGCACGCCCACGCGTTTGCCAAGCTCTTCTTGAGTGAGATTTTTGGCTTGCCGCATGTTACGGATAGTTTCCCCAACGAGATAAGCGTTTATCTCATCTTTCAATTGCTTTTCCATCGCATCGCGTTTTGGGGTGCCCTCTTTCCCAAACACTTCATCGGTCAATTCGTCGAGAGTTGTCATATTCATTTTTGCCATAATCACTTGTTTTTGAAATATTCTTGTCTAATTTTTTCAGCCTTAGCAATCTCCTTTGATGGAGTTTTTTGGCTTTTCTTTATTATGCCATGTGTGGCGATGATAAAGGTGTCGGTTTCAGTGTCCCAAAAGGAAAATAACCTGTAACAGTTCCCGTTATAGAGAGTTCTAAACTCCCAAATCTCTGAATTGTCTAATTTCTTGAATAGGTCCTTGCTCATTAGTCCATTCTCTATTTTCTTATAGTTATAGACAATCTTTTCTTGCACCTTAATAGGTAGGGAGCGGACAAATGCCAGAGCTTCGTCCAATAAAATAACCTTTATATTTGATTCGCCCATTTCGATAGCTTTTACATTACAAAATTATTTAAAAGTTTCCATTTATAGAAACTTTCGGTAAAAATATTTTATTCTTTTTGCCTTTTGGAATAATGAAGGCTATTTTTTTAGCACGGATTGCTGCGATTTTTTAGCGATATTTAGATCGAGGAAATCCTATGTTTCTTGTTGATAATATGTGCCTTATTTTAGATAGCGAATTACCTTGCAGGGGTTTCCGGCGGCTATGCAGTCGGATGGGATGTCGTGGGTAACTACGCTGCCGGCGCCTATTACGGTGCGGTCGCCAATGGTTACGCCTGGGCAAACGGTTACATTACCGCCGAGCCAGCAGTCTTCGCCTATGGTTATGGCGTGAGCCGACTCGATGGTGCGACGGCGCAGCTGGTAGTCGATGGGGTGTTGTGGCGTGTAGAGCGAGCAGTTGGGTCCGATGAGGGTGCGATCTCCGATGGTGATGTCGGCAGCGTCGAGCATCATGCCGTTGTAGTTGATAAACACATTTTCGCCTATGTGTAGCCCGTTGCCGTGGTCGCAATGGAATGGCGGCAATATGGTGGCGGTGCTTGGAATGCCAGGAATCATGTTTTCGAGCACTTGGCGATAGTTGTCGTGGTCGATGCCAGAGCGGTTGAACTCCTCGCATGCGAGGCGAGAACGAGTGAGGCTGCGGTCGATAACCGGGTCGGTCCAGTCGTACATCTCGCCGCTGCGCATTTTGTTCCAATTAGTCATGTCGTCGGCTGTGACGTCGGCTGGATCATCGTCGGGAATGGTGGCGAGCAGTTTGGCGGCGGCAGGGTGGCCTAATTTTGCGGCTTGTGTGAGCATTTCTTTAGCGCGAGGCACGTCTTGATCGAGGCAGTCGCCCAAAAGCAGTCGGCGGCCTACCGAATACAGAGCATCGGCATCGCCATTCATCATATAATTGTTGCAATCCATAGCTGAAATATTTAAAATAGAGGTTGTAGGGGGCAGGCAGCCTGCCCTGAATGATTGAATTTGGGCAAAAATACTACAATTTCGAGATAAATAGCCCTTCGTGAGGCGATTTTTTTAGATTCAGTGATTAAGTCGTGTGTTAAATGATTCCCGAGTTGAGTGCCTGAAGCGGGGTTGGGAAGCTGAAAGGAAAAATGTGCATAAATTTTGTAATTTTTTTGTGTTTAGGTTGTTGCAGATTAAAAAAACTTATTTATCTTTGCGTGCAAGATTTTTTACCAGATTGTTTTATTAAACCCAAATTTTATATGAAGAAATTTTACATGTTTTTGATGAGCATGATGTTGTTTTCTTTTGCAGCATCAGCTCAAACAACAGTTGTTGTTAATCTCGACTCTAAAGATAGAGTCTATGTTGAAATTAACGGCGTGGAAGTGGAAAACCTAAAAGATGGCGACAACACCATCGAGGTTCCTCAATACACCAGTTTCTACATCAAGAGCCGCGAAGGTTCGTTCCTTACCAAGGTGGTGAAGAAATCGACAGGAACAACAGAATATATTTCTGGTTTGACACAGTGCTCGGTTTATCCAAATGCTGCCGACACATGGACCGTTACATCGGCACCTGCAAGTGAGCTTCGCACAGCAAAATGTAAAGTTCGCGTTGATAAGGCAGAAAATGTGCAAGCAATGCGCTCTGCCACATATTCGCTGCTTGAACTTACCGATGGAGAATATGTAGAAGTGGCATTTGTGCCCGACGTAGAAAGCCCATTGCAAATCGGACCTGCAACCTATGGAAAGGTGCTCAACAAGGTGCTTTTGAACGGTAATGCGGTTCCATCAAGCGGTTCGAATTTTATGGTCAATGTAAAAGATGGCGACGAAGTGGACATCGTCTCTGAATTTGATGATGTGGATTATAAAGTGTCTTTCGTATATACAAACGAAGGTACTGAGGACGTGGTTACATCGGTTTCAGTAGATGGTGAATCTGTAACTAATTACAACGATGCCGACTTCGCTGTTAAGGCTGGTAAGACATTGGATATTAACTTCGATGCTCAAAACTATAAAATTGATGGCTTGAAGATTAACGGCAATATGGTTTCGGCTTATACGTCATATCGTCAAGTAATCACTGAAGAGACCACAATTGAAATCACAGCACATCGCTATGCCGAATTTACAGCAACACTCACCGTTGACAATGCCGCTAATATTGAGGTGCGTAGAGGCTATTCTTACAGCACCGACTTTATCTCGATAGTAGATGGCAAGAATGAGATTAAGGTGAGCGAAGTGGCTCCACAAATCTACATTAGTGCAGCGTCGGGAGCAAATATCAAAAAGGTAGTAGCTGGAGGCGCTGAAGTTTATTCCGACTATTCAGGCGGTTATTCGATTAATGTTACTGATGGTATGGAAATCAGTGTAGAGTCGTCGGCTATGGAGCGCAACGCTACTCTTAACGTTTACCTTGGTATAAATCCTACCGAAATAACTTATTTCAGCATGACTCGAGCCGACCGCTCGACTGTAGATTTGGTTAAGGGTTGGAACGAAGTTAAGTTCGGCGAAGACCTCAGCATCGACAATCCATTCTCATGGTCGTGGTACGACAGCAACTATCAAACTCAATTTGGTGTTGTAACACTTAACGGTGAAACACTTGCTCCACAGTATTCAGGCTCGGTATCTTACAAAGCATCGTTCAAGGATGGCGACAAGCTCGTGATTTGCCCATCGTCGGAAACCGACCTTTCGGGTATCAACGCAGTGACTATCGACGAAGCAGCAATGCCAGAATTCGTATTCACTATCACTGGTCAGAAAGTTAAGTCTGACAATCTTCCAGCCGGCATTTACATTGTTAACGGCAAGAAGGTAGTAATCCGATAATTCCAAAAAATCTATATTTAGCGATTTTGCTCGATGTGCGTAAGCCATTGGGCAAATTCGCTTTTCTTATTTTTAACCAAACAAACACTAATTTTATCAATGAAGAAGTTTTACCTCTCGGCACTGCTCGTGGCAATGACATTCGGAGCAGGCGCACAGACAAAACTCGACCTCGGCAGCCGAGCTCAGTTGCGCCAATTGCGCATGGAGCAGAAAGGCTCGAGCAACGAGTATGCCCAGTATTCAACGAAGCTAAAATCAATCATGCATGTCAATCCCGACCATGCACTTGCTATCCTGAAGGTTGACGACGATGCCACAGTGGAGCGCCTCGAAGCTAAAGGCGTGAACGTGATGCGTCACACTTTAGGATTTGCTTTTGTGTCGATGCCAACCGATATGGTTGAAGAGGTAGCTGGCTTGCAAGGCGTGCGCCGCATGCAGCTTGCCCGCTCGGTGCAGACCAAGAACAAATTTGCCCGCCAATCTACTGGCGTTGACCTTATTCACAGCGGTAGCGGCTTGGCTCAAGCCTATACTGGTAAGGGTGTGGTTTGTGGTATAGTAGATACGGGTCTCGACCCTAATCACATCAACTTCAAGGACGATGAAGGCAATAGCCGCATCGGGCTCCTCTCTTATGCTAAAATCTCGTCGGATGGCACTAAAATCAATGTGAAGTATTACGAAAGAGACCAGATGAGCCAATTTACTACCGACGACAACAACACCTATCACGGCACACACACTATGGGCACTATGGCAGGTAGCTACCGCGGCGAGGCTACCGTGGCGCTTCCTGATGCCAATAAGCAGCTTGCCGACGTGACTGTTACGCTCAACCCATTCTACGGCGTTGCATACGATGCCGACATCGTGGCAGCTTGCGGCGATTTGCTCGACTATGTTATCGCCCTCGGCGTGGAAGATATGCTTAATTACGCTATCGACAACGAAAAGCCGTGCGTAATCAACCTTTCGCTTGGTAGTAACGACGGCCCACACGATGGCTCGGGCGTCATCAACCAATTCTTTGACGTATGTGCTGAAAAGCTCAACGCAATTATCTGTGTAGCAGCTGGCAACGAAGCCGACCTTACCATCGCTGCTCACCAGACATTCACCGAAGAGGATACTGAATTTAAGACCTTTATCGAAGGTTATGACTATAATTTCTCGTCGGGCGTGGCTTATGCTCGCTCGGGCTCTACGTCGGTGTATAGCAATGATGAGACACCTTTCACCAATGTGCAAGCCGTGATTTACAACACCTCACGCGGCACTGTTGCTAAGCGCTTGCAGCTTGATATTAATCCAGACCATGCTACTGGCGGCACAAGCAAATATTGGGTGACATCGGCTGATTGGCAAGAAAACTCTACCGACATTATAGACGGCACTTTAGCTAAATCGTTCCAAGGCTATATGGGCATCGGATACGATTGGGATTCAGAGACCGGTAGATTCTATGTAATGTTCGATTATACTCTTATCAATGGCGGCACAGGCATCGGTAGTCAAGGAAACTACAATCACGAATACTATGTGGGTCTGCTCGTAAACGGTGTGCCGGGTCAGCGCATCGACGTGTTCTGCGACGGTCAGATGTCGTTCCTCTCGGATAACGGCGTGGCAGGATGGGACAATGGCACTGCCGACGGCACTATCAGCGATATGGCTACCGGTAAGGATATCCTCGTGGTGGGTTCTTACAACACAGCCGACTGCTGGGGTAGCATCAGCGACGGTTACACCTACTTCCCTGGCTATAGCGTGCCTGTGAACGAAATCACCAACTTCTCGTCGTGGGGCACACTCATCGACGGTCGCACATTGCCTCATGTGCTTGCTCCTGGAGCTACTATCGTTTCGTCGTACAACCGCTATTATCAAGCAGGCGAAGGTTCTATCTCGGCAAGCGTAACCGGCTCGGTTCATAACAACGAATGGGGCTGGGCTCTCGGTACCTCGATGGCTACACCTCACGTTACAGGCGCAATAGCATTGTGGCTCGAAGCCGATCCTACCCTCACTATCACCGATGTTAAGGAAATCATCGAGGCAACAGCCGTAAAAGACGAATATACAGCAGTCAACACCGTGCAAAGCGGTTGGGGTAAGTTCAACGCCTACGAAGGCCTCAAGGAAGTGCTTCGCCGTGCAGAATCGGGCATAAGTGACGTTGCTGCCGACAATCGCTTGCTCATCACTCCAGTGGGCAACAACGTATTCGAAGTATTCGTGGCAGGTCAAAATGCATTAAGCACCACCGTTTATAGCACCAGCGGTGCACTCGTGGCTCAGCGCAACGATGCTGGCGACACTGCCACTATCGATTTGAGCGCCCTTGCTCCTGGTTCGTATGTAATCAATGTTAACGGCTTGGTTAGCAAGTGTGTAATTATCAAGTAATATAGAAATAATCATCATAAATACCTATCAAAATATGAATTTCAATTTCAAGAATTGGGCAAAGGGCATTGCATTGGCGCTGATGGCACTTGTGGGCTTTGGCAGCGCTGCAGCGCAAGACTCAGAGCCAATTATCACTATCAAGACCAACCTGTATGAGCAGTTTGGCGCGACTAATAGCTGTACGGTAGTAATAGGCGGTTTCGCCGAGAGCGACTGGATAGACGTAGATTGCGGCGCAGGTACCGAAGAGCACGAATTGGTGCGTGCCACTTATGATCCGGATAGAGGGGCCTACACAGCTACAACTATCACCTGCAACGTGAATTCGGAGGGAACTATCCGCATCTATGGTAATGCCGAGAATATTCAGTATCTCGACATCAATGGTTGCTATGCTACTGAAATAGAGATGAGCGCCTGCACCAAGTTGCAGTTCTTCTTGGCAAGCCACAATTTGCTCAAGAAGCTCGACCTCAGCGGATTCCCTAATTTGCTAACTATCGACGTTGACGACAACCCATTTAACGAATCGCCGCTTAAGATTGGTTCAAATCACCCAGTTTTGACTATTCTCGAAATGGGTCAGACCGAGAATCTCGACCAAGAATTCAATCTTTCGGACTATCCATTGCTGCTCTCGTTTGGCGCATACGCCAATAAGGGACTTCGCAAGCTCGACCCAAGCGGTTGCCCCGACTTGGTGCGCCTGTCTATTGACGTGACCAATGTTGAGAGCCTCGACGTATCGAAAAATACCAAGCTAAGAGTCCTCAACATCAGCGAAACAGGCATCAAGGAAATAGATTTGAGCAACAATACTGAGCTTGTGGAACTTTACTGCGTTCACCAGTCGGGCTCGGTGCACAAAGATGCCAAGATGGAACACCTCGACATCTCGAACAACACCGAACTGCTCAACCTATTTGCCAGCGGCAACAACCTCCGCGAGATTGACCTCAGCAAGAATATCAAGCTTCAGAACATCTATTTGGGCGACAATTTGCTCACGAGCATCGATATTTCGAACAATACCGACATCTTTAACCTCGTGATTCGCAACAATTATTTCACTTTTGCCACTCTGCCATTCCCACAAAGCACATGGGTAGATTACGACTACCTGCCACGCAATATGGAAGTGAACAGGAGCTACAAGGTGGGCGACGTAATCGACCTCAGCGATAAGGTGCTTCGCGAAGGCACTGTAACCACTATGGCAGTTTATTCGGTCAACGACAAACAAGCTGTTTCGGTAGTCGATGAATCATGCTACAACTATGCCGATGGCAAAATCTCGTTCAATCAAGAGTTGAGCGACAGCGTCTATGTGGCATTTGCCAACGACGCATTCCCAGAAATCACACTCGGCGGTATGCCATTGCGCACCACCAAGTTCGCCGTAAAGAGCGAAGAAAACTTCGGTAAGGACATAAAGAAAGTATCGTTCAAGGCAACCCTTTTGAGTGGCGGCGGTGTAGATCTTAACTTCAAGGTGGGTATAGCAGGTGCTACTGCCGAAAATCCTAAGACCTTCATGGTGGAAACAGCTGAAGGCACCCTCGTAGAGTGCACAGCTACCACAAGCGAAATCCCTGCCGAAGCCAACGTGACTGGCCTCAACAGCCCTCTTGGCGCTGTGGCTATCTATGTTCACGAGGGCGACTTCCTCACTGCTCTCGACATCGAGGATTTGCAGCTCACAAGCATCGACCTCTCGCAGGCTCGCGCTTTGAATCAGCTCCGCCTCGTGAATACTCAGCTCTATAGCATCGACCTCGGCTGGAACCGCTCGCTCCACTCGCTCGTGCTTACCGGCAACTACTTTAGCACGCTCAACATTCGCGGTGTGAACGACACTTATCAGAAGACCCTTCTTCAGGATATCGACCTCAGCAACAATGGCTTGACCAGCGTTACACTCAACGACATGTACACTATCCACAACCTTAATCTGAGCAACAATAATTTGTCGGAACTCTCATTTAAGGATAGCGACATGATGGAGACCCTCGATATCTCTCACAACAAGTTCACTACAGTTAATCTCAGCTACTGCACATTGATGACCAAGCTCAACATTGCGCACAACCAGATTACCAATCTTGTACTTCCTGAAGAAATCTCGCTCAAGGAACTCCACTGCGAAAACAATGGCTTCAACTTCGCTACATTGCCACAGATTGCAAGCCTCGAAGTATTTACTTTCGCTCCTCAGAACGAAGTGAAGATTTCGCCTATTGGCCCTGGTGCTGACCTATCGCTTTACAACACCAACGGCATCACTAACTACGTTTGGAAGTTTGAAGACGGCTCGTTGCTCGTAGAAAACAGCGATTACACCATTGCAGCAGGCAAAACCCGCTTCGATGAAAAGAACATCGGCAAGAAGGCTTATTGCGAAATGACCAACGCCACTTTCGAAGGCCTTACACTCACCACCACCAAGATTGAGATTGCCGGTATGCCAGAATTTGAATTGGCATCGTTTACCACTAAGAACGATGGCTCGGCTACAGTGATTATGACCGCCGGTGTGGAAGGTTCGATAATCTGCATCGACTGGAAGGGCGACGGCTTAGAACTCGACCAATATGTGCTCGGCACAAGCTATCAAAAATTCACTGCAACCACTCACGCTGGTTGCACAGCTAAGATTTATTCTTACGGCGAGCAAAGCCACTTGAAAGTATTCAGCCTCATAGACGCTGCCCTCGAGAAGGCTGACTTCTCTAAGATGACCGAACTTACCAGCTTGAATGTTAAGAATGCTGGTTTGACATCGATTGTATTGCCAAATTCGGCTGATTTGACCGAACTTATGCTCGATGGCAATGCTCTCGAAAGCATCGACTTGACTCAATATAGCAAGTTGTACTGCTTGACACTCAATAACAACAAGTTTGCATCGTTCGACCTCTCGAAGTATCCTTCGCTTGGCATTTTTTCAATAAGCCAGAACCAGTTGACCGACATCACTCTCGATAATGCCGAGCTTTGGCAGTTAGACCTCAGCCGCAACCAGTTGACCGAGGTTGACTTAACTGGCGTGCCTAACCTCAACCAGCTCACAGTGGCTCACAACCAGCTTTCTACCATCGACCTCTCGATGATGCGCGACTTGAAGGTGCTTTTCGTTGACTACAACAAGTTCCGCTTCAGCACATTGCCTGAAAATAAGGGTTATTCACTCTACACCTACTTCGGACAGGCTGAAATTCCTGTAACCGAAAACGAGGGCAAGATTGACCTCTCGGCAGAAGCTAAGGTGGGTGATGTAGAGACAGAATTCCGCTGGTTCTTTGGCGAACCTTATATTAATGAGGAAACTGGTGCTCTCGAAGGTGAAGAGCTCTATCTCGACGAGGAATACACCATCGAAAACGGTGTTACCACATTCTTGACCAACATCAACGGCGTTATGTGTACGCTCACCAATGCTGCATTCCCTAACGTGATATTGTTCACTCCGCTCATCAACATCACCACTTCGGGCATCGACGACATCGAAGCCGATAACCACAAGGTGGTTTATGCCGATGGCGGCAATGTATATGTAGTGGGCATCACAGGCAAGGCACGCATCTATAGCACTACTGGCGCTTTGGTAGCTCAGAAGGAAGCAGTGGCTGGCACAGCACGCTTCGAAGGCCTCGCAAGCGGCATCTACATCGTAGTAGCCGACGGCGTTAACCAGAAGGTGGCAGTAGAATAATCAGAAAATATCATCATCGCAGCTCCCCAAGCCGCACGATGATATCTACATAAAACTAAATTTCGACTTCCCGGCAACGAACCAGGAAGTCGAAATTTTTTTGTGCTTAGTAGCTT
>CALZAF010000020.1 GCA_945612775.1 uncultured bacterium
TGCGCCATAATACCGGCGGTGAGCACAGAGAAATAGTTGCCGAATTGAGGCATATAGGTAACGAAAGCCTGCAGTTCGTGCAAATCGTGAGTGGAGTTTTCCTTGCGGAGTAGAGTGATATTTGAGTTGTCGCCATATTGCGATATTTCGGAGATTATCTTTCCGTCGGTCAAGCCGTAGTTAGCCATAATCATGAATTGGCCGAAACGGTAGTTTGCGCTTATGTTGTGGCTGTATTCCGATTTAAGCAGTGGGTTGCCGCTCTGATACATATATCGGTTGACGTAGTAGATGCTGCTACTAAGTTGAGAGTAGAGAGGGCGCTTGTATTTGCGAGAATAGCTGAGTTGAAGCATATTTTTGCCTATAGGCAGCACGATTGTGGCAGAAGGCAGCACCTTATTGTAGGTTTTCGACTGCTCGGGCATGAATGTGCCAAACTCGTGGTATCGACTTTCGATGTGCTCGTAGCGCAAGCCTAATTGCAGCGTAACTTTTCCGAGGCGCTGAGCAGTCTGGGCATAGATTCCAGCGTTGCGTTCGTCGAGCACGAGTTGGTTGTCGTTGAGCAGGTGTTCGGGATTGAAGAATTCATCGTTTCGGCGGCTGTCGATATATTCGGCACCAAAGCTGAAGTTACCTTTGAGCCAAGGGTGCGAAGCATGAGCTTCGGCGGCAAACATACGCGAATCGACGTTGGATTCAGTGTTAAGACGCAGTTTGTCAGTGCCATTGATGAGTTCGTCGCTGAGGATATCGTCGTCGGAGTATTTCCAAAGCAAGTCGAAAGCTGCGTCGAAGGTCCATTTGCCATATTTGGCGGTGTAGTAACCATCCACAGTGTGCGAAGTGAGATGGGTGTTGGAGCTCTGATCTATGAGGCTCGACTCGTTGAGGATATTGTCGATGTAGATATTTCCGGTGTAGATGGTGTTTTTGTCGGAAGGTTGGCATGTGAGTTTGTAGTACACGCCAGTGGAGCTGGTGCTCGAAATGGTGTAGTCGGCGCCTAACTGAGCGTCATAAATCTGCGATTTGCCTTCCGATTCGAGGCCTATTTCTTGGCGATAATTCGATTGAAGCCATGAGTTTTGCACATTTGTGCTGTGACCTTTTGATTTGTTGTAGCCATACTTTAAGTTGCTGAATATGTCGAGGTTGCCTGTGCGGTAATTAAGGCTAAGGTCGTCGCCTCCATACACAAAGTCGCGATAACCAATGCGCGCCGTGTTGTCGATAGCAAAACCTTCGCCAGGGTCGCGGTCGGCGCTGATGCGAATCACTGCATTAACCGATGAGTCGTAGCGAGCACCAGGATTGGTTACCAATTCCACTTTCTTGATTTTATTCGATTTAAGCATATCGAGTTCGGTGTAGCTGCGCATCTTTCTGCCGTTGATGTAGAAAGTGGGAGCGCCCTTGCCGAGCACTTCGATGCCGCCCTGAACGCTGATGATGCCGGGCAGATATCCAAGCACATCTTTAGCAGTGCCAATGTTTTGGAGAATAGTTCCGCGAATGTTGGTGACTATGGCGTCGCCCTCGATTCGGGATAATAGTTTTGCGGCTTTCACTTCCACCTCGCTAAGCATAATAGTGTCGGGCGAGAGCACAATGCGCATATTGGCGTTTGCCGCCTTGCCCAAATAGGGCATAAAGCCAGTGCTCCACACTTTAATCAAGTTTTTGCTGTCGGCCTCGATGCTGAAAGATCCGTTATCGTGAGTCAGAGTGCCAGCAATGATGGTAGAGTCGGCGGGATTGAGGATTGCTACGTTGGCAAGTCGCACTGCTTCGCCGTTTGGAGTTACTACTGTGCCGTGCAATGTCTGTGCTGATAGGCTGCCATAGATTCCGGCAAGAATTATAATTACTGTTGCTAATATTCTCATATCAAGATTATAAATTTAGAAAGTGGACTTAGTGAAGCCACTAATGGTTAAAATGTTATCATTATATAGCAAAAGAGCAATTACTATTATTAGAATTGTATTTTAAATAAAATTATGTTACAAAATTATGCCATTTTTTTTTTTTTTTTACAACACATATGCCATTTGTGAGTTATTGTGACTATTATTAGCGAGTATTTGACCACTTGTATGGTTGTTTACCCTTATTGGACAATTTTAGTTGATAATTTTGTGAATAATAATTATTCAATTGGGGTTTTTCCCGAAAGTGTATAGTGTACTTAGATGTGTGCAAGTGCGGTACTTAATTAAAAAACTACCGATATACTATCAAAAATAGTGTTAAAAGAAGCCCGTAAAGGTGCTCATGCACGGGGTGAAAGAGATAATGGTTTGCTAAAATGCCCATTTTTTTGTAATTTTATCGCAAATTAGCAATATTGTGTATAGCAAGGCGGTGCGGAAAGTAACAGCCGAGCAGCACAAAAGACAAAAGGATAGAGAAAAACAGATCTGACACGATGAAAGAAGACGAAAACGAAGATTACGAGATGCTCGACGACGGTACCGGGGGCGACGAAGGCAACGAGAAAGCCGGGCACTCGGCATATAAAGTACCTAAGGACAAGAAACTGCATCTCTCGGGGATGTACCAGAATTGGTTTATCGATTATGCGTCGTATGTAATACTTGAGCGCGCCGTGCCGCACATCGAGGACGGGCTCAAGCCAGTGCAGCGTCGCATATTGCATGCCATGAAGGAACTCGACGATGGACGCTTTAACAAGGTGGCAAACCTGGTGGGTAGCACTATGCAATATCACCCACACGGCGATGCCTCGATATATGGTGCATTGGTGACGCTTGGGCAGAAAGGTCTGCTGATAGATACCCAAGGAAACTGGGGTAACGTGCTGACCGGCGACCAGGCAGCCGCTCCGCGTTACATCGAGGCGCGATTGTCGCATTTTGCCCTTGAAACGGTGTTCAGCCCCAAGGTGACGGAGTGGACCAAGTCGTACGACGGACGCAAAGACGAACCAATCACACTGCCGGCAAAGTTTCCATTGCTGCTCATCTATGGCTCGGAAGGCATTGCCGTGGGTCTGTCGTGCAAAATATTGCCGCACAACTTCAATGAAGTGTGCGATGCAGCCGTGTCGTATCTCAAGAACGAAGAATTTCAGCTCTATCCCGATTTTCAGACCACAGGCGGCTATGTAGATGTAAGCCATTACAACGATGGCGAGCGCGGCGGCTCGGTGAGAATACGCTCAAAAATTGAGAAGCGCGACAATAAGACGCTTGTAATCACCGACCTGCCATACGGCAAAACCGGTACGGCGCTCAAGGAATCGATACTAAAGGCAGCCGAAAAGAATAAGATAAAGATACGCAGCGTGGTGGACTATACAGCCGAGCAAGCCGAAATAGTGGTTACATTGCAACCCGGCGTGTCGAGCGACAAGACCATCGACGCCCTGTATGCCTTTACCGACTGCGAAGTGAGCCTCTCGCCAAATTGCTGCGTGATTAAGGACCACAAACCGCAATTCCTTACCATCAGCGACGTGCTACGCGACAGCGTGGACCGCACCAAGGAAATATTCCGCAAGGAACTCGAAATACAGCGCACCGAGACGCTCGAATCGCTGCACTTTGCATCGCTTGAAAAGATATTCATCGAAGAGCGAATCTATAAGGATAAAGGATTTGAAAATGCGCCCGATATGGATGCCGCAGTGGCACATATCGACAGCCGTTTAGAGCCATTTAAGCCTCAATTCTATCGCGAAGTCACCACCGACGACATATTGCGCCTGATGGAGATAAAGATGGCGCGCATCTTGAAGTTCAACACCGAGAAAGCCGATAACTATATAGCCAGCTTGAACGAACGCATAGAGGACATCGACTACAAACTCGCTCACCTGGTGGAACACACCATAGAGTGGTTTGAGCATCTGAAGTCGAAATACGGTGAAAAGTTCCCTCGCAACACCCAAATCCGCAATTTCGACACCATCGTGGCGTCGAAGGTGGTTGAAGCCAACGAAAAGCTCTACATCAACCGCGAAGAAGGCTTCATAGGCACCAATCTCAAGAAAGACGAGTTTGTGTGCAACTGCTCGGATATCGACGATATCATCATCTTCTATAAAGATGGCAGATTTAAGGTGGTGAAGGTGGCAGAAAAGCTGTATGTGGGCAAGAATGTGCTCTATCTCAACGTGTTTAAGCGCAACGACGAACGCACCATCTACAACGTGCTCTATCAAGACGGTCGCGGCGGCATAACATATATGAAACGCTTTGCAGTGACAGGCGTTACACGCGACAAAGAGTATAACCTCACACAAGGCAAACCGGGTTCGAAGATAGTGTGGTTCACAGCCAACGCCAACGGCGAAGCCGAGACACTGCGCATCACGCTCAAACCAAAGCAGCGCATGAAGGTGCTGCAATTCGACGTGGATCTTGCCAACCTGCTCGTGAAAGGCAAACTTGCTCGAGGCAACGTGGTGACTAAAGCCGAGATACACCGCATCTCGCTCAAGGAGAAAGGCGTATCTACGCTTGGCGGCCGCGAAGTGTGGTTCGATCCCGATGTGCTGCGCATCAATTACGACGGTCGCGGCAATTTGCTCGGCGAATTCTTCAACGATGAGAAGATATTGGTGATAATGAAGAACGGCGACTTCTTCACCACCACCTACGATGCCGAAAACCACTACGATGAAGGCATACTCCGCATCGAGAAGTATCGCGAAGGCGTGGTGTGGACAGCTGTGCTCAATGATGCCGACCAAGGATTTACCTATATCAAGCGATTCAACCTCGAGCAGAACGCCAAGAAGCAGCGTATGATAGGCGAGAATCCTAAGTCGGAATTGCTGCTTCTCACCGATGAGCGTTATCCACGCTTCGAGGTGAAGTTTGGCGGTGCCGACTCGTTCAGAGAACCACTTGTGATAGATGCCGAAGAATTTATAGGCGTTAAGAGCTTCAAGGCAAAGGGAAAGCGCGTGAGCAACTGGACCATCGACAGCATCACAGAGATAGAACCTCGCGAAGTGGAAGAGGAAGAAGTGATGCCACAGGTGGCAGCTATCGACGACGAAATGGTGGATAGCGAGACAGCAGGCGCCGACTCGGTAATCGACCAAGAAGCAGTGCGCGACCAACTGACCGGTCAGATGCGCATTTTCGACGATGTGAATGACGAAGAAGAATAAACGAAATAGCGAAGCGAGAGCATGGTTGTGCCGCGCACTGGTGACTGCCGTGACGGTGCTTGCCTCGGTGGCAAGCATGATGGCTATGCCCGCTGCGCACGAAGCCGACGATAGCATCAGGGTGGAACGCCCGGTGGCATCGTTCTTCATGGCAGAAGTGGGAAGCGCATCGGTTATAGATACCTATCTCGCTCCTGTGGCGTTTAAGGGCGTGGATGTGCGATTGGAGTATGAGCGAATGCAAGCTATGCGATTCGACCCGCAGCGATGGGTGATGCAGATGCATGCAGGCGTGGAATACGGCAATCTGCAGAACAAGCCCGGCAACCACACCGAGCACATGCTCATGGTGGACTATAGATGGGGCATGATGCGCCGTTGGAGCAATGTGTTGACGCCAAATCTGCAAGTAGCGGTGGGCGGAAGCACCCAGCTGCGAGGCGGAGCAGTGTATAAGCCCAGCAATAGCAACAATTTGGTCTCTGCAAAGATACATTGGGCTGTGAGCCTCACAGCGATGGCTTCTTACAGGTGGCGAGTGGCTAAAATGCCCGTAGTGATAAGTTATCAAGCCACCTTGCCAGTGGCAGGCGTGTTTTTCTCGCCCGAATATGGCGAAACCTATTACGAGATTTACCTCGGCAACCATTCCGGGCTTGCGCACTTCGGGTGGTGGGGCAGCCGATTCGATATGACCAATGCCCTGATGGCAGATATGCACATGGGCAGCACAGTGCTGCGCGTGGGCTATCGCAACACCATAGAACGCTCGTGGGTAAACAATCTCGACACGCAGATTGTTACACACATGGCAGTGATAGGCGTGGGCGGCGAATGGATAAGCCTCGGCGGAAATAAGCCGAATGGCGAGAAAGCAAGGATTATCTCAGCAATGTATTGATGTATGATGAAGTGGCTAAAGAAATATGGCATTATGGCGATGCTTGCCGTGCTTGGCATGGTGAGCAATTCGTGCATGGATGAGGAGCCTTATTCTTACGACGTATATGGCAACTTCGATGCCCTTTGGAAGATAATCGACGAGCATTATTGCTTTTTCGAATATAAAAATGTTGATTGGACCAAAGTAGGGCAGGAATATCGAGCAAAACTACATTCAGGCATGGGCAGCACCGAACTCTTTGACGTTTGTGCCGATATGCTAAAAGAACTCGAAGACGGTCACACCAATCTCGTGTCGGGATGGGATGTGTCGCGCTACTGGATTTGGGAACAGTATCCAGTGAATTACGACGAGCGACTCATCGATCAATGGTATCTCGCATTCAACTACAAGACCACCTGCAATGTGAAATATCAGGTGCTCTCTAACAACTACGGATATATGTACTATGGCGACTTCTCGGCAGGCATAGGCGAAGGCAACCTCGATGCCATAATGTCGGTGCTGGCGTCGTGCGATGGCTTGGTAATCGACGTTCGCAGCAATGGCGGCGGACTGCTTACCAATGTGGAGCCGCTTGTGGGCAGATTTATCACCGAACGCTTGTATGCAGGCTCTATTTCGCACAAGACGGGTCCGGGGCATAACGAGTTTTCGAAGCCCTACGACTATTATATCGAGCCTACATCGTCGAAGCGAGTGAAATATTCTAAACCGGTGGTGGTGCTAACCAATAGAGGTTCGTTCAGCGCCACCAACAACTTCGTGTCGATAATGAAATCGCTTCCGCAAGTGCGCGTGGTGGGCGACGTAACCGGCGGCGGTTGTGGATTGCCATTCTCGAGCGAACTGCCCAACGGTTGGACCGTGCGCTACTCGGCAAGTGCCATTGCCGACAGCGAAGGCCGCCTAACGGAATTTGGCGTAGAACCCGATTTTAAGGTCGATATGGACCAAAATGATATGATTAACGGAAAGGACACCATACTTGAGAAGGCCTTCGAGGTGCTCGATGATATGGTGGCGAAAAAATAGTGAATTAGTATGGAAAAATCGATTGTAAAATTTTTAGAGGAATCGTTGAGGTCAAACTGGAAAGAGAATGCCCTAAGCGACCTGCAAGGCGAGACTTTAACTTATGAGCAACTGGCGATTTCGGTGGCAAAATTGCACCTTTCGTTCAAGGCTTGTGGCGTGGAACGCGGCGATAAGGTGGCAATAGTGGGCAAGAATAGTATGCAGTGGGCAAAGTCGTTTTTTGCCACTCTGCTGCATGGTGCAGTGCCCGTGCCATTGCTGCACGAGTTTAAGCCCGATGCTATTCACCACCTGGTGAATCACAGCGAGTCGAAGATTCTCTTTGCTGAGGAAAGCATATTGAATAAACTCGATGTGGAGAAGATGCCAGCGCTCGAAGCAGTGGTGAAAATCAACGATATGAGCATCTGGGCATGCCGCAATGAGGCAATGCGCAAGGCTCACGACAACGCCGATGCCTTGTTTGCCGAGCAATATCCTAAGGGATTTACGCCCGCCGATGTGACCTATCAAGATGTAGAAGCCGACGACTTGGCTATCATCAACTACACATCGGGCTCGACAGGAAATTCTAAGGGTGTGATGATACCACACCGCGCATTGGCATCGAATATGAAGTTTGCTAAGGAGCATCTCACATTCCTGCTCCCTGGCGATGGAGTGGTGTGCATGTTGCCACTGGCGCACATGTATGGACTGATGATTGACCTTATACACCCTATAGTTAAGGGTTGCCACGTTAACTTCTTGAGCCGCAGCCTATCGCCAAAGGTGATACTCGAAGCATTTACGCAAGTAAAACCGAAATTGATAGTGACAGTGCCGCTGATTTTGGAGAAAATAATCAAGGGCAAGGTATTCCCATTATTGCAGACTCCGAAGGTGAGCTTTATGCTCAAAATGCCAATTCTTAGAAATGTGGTGTTGAAGAAGATTAAGCGCGAAATCATCAGAGTGTTTGGCGGAAATGTTATTCAAGTGATTATAGGCGGAGCGGCGCTCAATAAGGAAGTAGATGAGTTTCTTACCCGCATCCGTTTCCCATTCACTGTGGGATATGGCATGACCGAATGTGCTCCGTTGCTTGCCTACGCACCTTGGGATGAAACCAAGAGCGGCTGCTGCGGCAGATTGGTAGATAGAATGGAGATGCGCATCGATTCGGCAGATCCAGCCACTACGGCAGGCGAATTGTGGGTGCGCGGCGAAAACGTGATGCTTGGATATTACCGAAACGAGGAAGCCACTAATGCAGTGATGAAAGGCGACGGATGGATGAACACCGGCGACCTGTGCAATGTGGATGCCGACGGATTTATCTTCATAAGAGGACGCAGCAAGAGCATGATTCTCGGCCCATCAGGACAGAATATTTACCCTGAAGAAATAGAACAAGTGGTCAACAACATACAATATGTGGTGGAATCGCTTGTGATAGAGGAAAAAGGCAAGTTGATAGCCCTGATTTTCCCGGACTACGATGCTGCCAAACATGATGGATTGAGCGACGAAGCGCTTGCCAAGTTCTTGAAGGACAAGATGATTGAGGCAAATGGAAATTTGCCGTCGTATTCAAAGGTTGCCGACGTGAGGTTGCGCACCGAGGAGTTTGAAAAGACGCCAAAGCGCTCGATAAAACGATTCCTATATCAATAACAACAATATCGGGAGATGCCCATTGCGGTGTCTCCCTTTTTTTCGGACATTATTCTTCGGAGAGCGTCTTTAGCAGCGCAATAGATAGGAGTTCGCCCTGTAGGGTGTAGCCTTCGGTAGAGCAGTGCACATGATCTCGCTTAGCCAGAAGCCCATTCTTCACCCATTTAGCAGCCGAACCATCACCGCCAGCCACTTCGTAGAGGTCCCAAACGGCAATATTATGGTCGGAGCCATATTTGATTATCGCGTCGCGCACCAGCTTGCAGTTGGCATTGGTGGCGAACGACACTTGGCGGCGGCGACGACGGCGTCGAGATCCCTTGCGCCTGTCACATTCCATAGGAGTGGTGAGCAAGATGCACACTTGCGGCATAGCACGGCGCAGATTGGTCACGAGTTTGTCGATTTGTTGGGTGAATTCCGATTCAGAGAATCGCCCGAATGCCTCATTAGTGCCGAGCGATATAATCACCAACTGAGGTGCAAGACTTGCAGCCTGTTCGGCGAAATGAGGTATGTGGTTGTAGTGACTATAGCAGGCACTGTTGTTGCCAATCGAACTGACAATGGCTCCTGAGTGAGGATTTGACAGGAATACACCCCAAAATTCAGAGCTGGCATTGATGTCGGCGAGTGAAATTTTTTGCGAGGGCGCTTCGAGGAGGAAAGTGCTTTCGTATGCTGTAGGGCAAGAAGCTTCGTGCGTTTTTCCTGCAAATTTAGCCTCGCGATAGCCCTTGCCCGAGGCATGTAGCAAGGTTATTGACGAAAATTCATCATCTGGTTGCTTCACGCCTATTTCTATTGTGGCGCTATGAGGCGAAAGCATTGCGGCAACGCCAGTCAAGCCAAAATGCAGATTGCTGCGGTTGCGAGCCGAGATGCGACCTTTGCGAGCCACCCGTTGCGGCGAAGTGATGGTGTAGTCGGTGGGCTGATTAGTGCCGATAAGCCGCAGCGGAGCGATGCAACCTCGGCCGCCATTTCCGTAGGCGGTTTGAGTAGCCACACGAATAGCCTCACTGAAGTGTCCAGCCTGAACATGCGAGTCGCCAATGTGCAAAATATGCATCTTGGTGGCAGCGGAGTCGCAGATAGAGTCGCGAAGGCTCAGCTGATGAGCTATGCCACGAATGTGGCTCCAGTCGGCGCCGTTAAGTTCGATGCGATTTGCATCCTCGTGAATAAAGTCGTATTTACTCTGAGCTAACGCATTGCAAAGAGCCGCGTTAAGTATGGCGATAAAAAATATTATCCGAATTTTCATTATAGCTTTTATGGTGATGATGAATATTAAAAAAAGTGTGTCAAAAAACAGATATTTGACACACCTCGTAAATCGCTTTGCTTAGTGCGCATGAAGGGACTCGAACCCCCACGCCTCTCGGCACTAGATCCTAAGTCTAGCGCGGCTACCAATTACGCCACATGCGCAAATCGATATGCAAAGTTACTAATTATTTTTTGAAATGGCAAATCGGAGATAAACGCCGCTTTGAGAGATGTTTTTAGGGATAGTACGACCGATTTCTATGATTTAACATTGATTTGCGATTATGTGCAAATTAATTGCGCATATAGTGCCTAATTTTGTATCGTCGGGAGGAAAAAGCGACTAACGAGCTATCCCAAACGCATGAGACTAAGTAACAAAATAGTAACAAAAAATATAACTTACCATGATAGTATTTGCAATTTGTACGGTAGTATTCACAGTTTGCTTACTTACAGCAGACGAAAGCGCAAGCAAATAAAAAGCGTGTGCGGTGAATCATGAAATAGGATGTAACGTTTTCATAATCTTTATTTTATTCATAAATTCCATATCTTTACTTTTAGGGTTAACAAGAAAGGGCTTGAGGGCAGGTTTGCTATCAAGTCCTTTTCTTGTATAGGTGCGGCGTTGCGGCAAAAAAATCGAGGAATGATGCCATTCACATGGCTTCATCCCTCGCAAAAATATAAAATTATGAAACAAAGTTCGGTGTTAATCAGTAATCATAAAGTTATTTTACTGTTTGTTGGCGCGTTTGCGCTCGAGTTCGTCGAGAATAATCTTGCGCAAGCGCAGGTGGTTAGGCGTAACCTCAACGTATTCGTCCTCCTTGATGTATTCGAGAGCTTCTTCGAGGCTGAATACCACTGGTGGCACAATCTTAGCCTTTTCGTCGGCGCCAGATGCGCGCATGTTGGTAAGCTTCTTCGATTTGGTTACGTTGACCACTATATCGTTGTCCTTAGCGTTTTCGCCCACAACCTGACCGGCATATACCTCCTCTTGTGGGAAGATGAAGAATTTGCCGCGATCTTGAAGTTTGTCGATAGCGTAGGCGTAGGCGGTGCCGCTTTCGAGAGCGATAAGCGAACCGTTGGTACGGCGTTCGATGTCGCCCTTCCAAGGTTGATATTCAAGGAAGCGGTGAGCCATAATAGCTTCGCCGGCGCTGGCGGTAAGCACGTTTGTGCGCAAGCCGATGATGCCGCGCGAAGGGATTTGGAATTCGAGGTGGATGCGGTCGTTCTGAGTGTTCATCGAGAGCAAGTCGCCACGGCGGCGAGTGACCATATCAATCATCTTGCTTGCATATTCCTCAGGCACGTTGATGGTGAGAGCCTCGATAGGTTCGCACTTAACACCGTCGATTTCTTTAACGATTACCTGTGGCTGACCCACTTGCAGTTCGTAGCCCTCGCGGCGCATGGTCTCGATAAGCACAGCCAAGTGGAGCACACCGCGACCGAATACTATCCAAGCGTCCTCGCGCTCGGTTTTCTCAACGCGGAGAGCCAAGTTTTTATCAAGTTCCTTCACGAGGCGGTCGTTGATGTGGCGCGAAGTCACATATTTACCGTCCTTACCGAAGAAAGGAGAATCGTTGATGGTGAAAGTCATCGACATAGTAGGCTCGTCGATGGCGATGCGTGGAAGAGGTTCTGGATTGGTCGAAACGGTGATGGTGTCGCCGATTTCGAAGTTCTCGATGCCGATAAGTGCGCAGATGTCGCCGCTGGCAACCGACGCTACGCGCTTGCGGCTCATACCCTCGAAGGTGTGAAGTTCCTTCACGCGCTGCTTAATCACCGAGCCGTCCTTCTTGCAGAGAGCTATTTCCATGCCTTCGGTAAACTCACCGCGGTGAACACGGCCTATAGCGATACGACCCACATAGCTCGAATAGTCGAGCGAAGTGATAAGCATCTGGGCATCACCTTCGAGCGCCTTAGGGGCAGGGATATATTTGATGATAGCATCGAGCACAGCGTTGATGTTATCGGTAGGCTTCTGCCAATCTTCGCTCATCCAGCCCTGCTTAGCCGAACCGTAGATGGTGGGGAAGTCGAGCTGCTCTTCGGTAGCGTTGAGGTTGAACATAAGGTCGAACACCATTTCCTGCACTTCGTCGGGGCGGCAGTTGGGCTTGTCCACCTTATTAATAACTACTATAGGTTTAAGACCAATCTCGATGGCTTTCTGAAGCACGAATCGGGTTTGAGGCATAGGGCCTTCGAAAGCGTCAACGAGAAGGAGACAACCGTCTGCCATATTAAGCACGCGCTCCACCTCACCGCCGAAGTCGCTGTGTCCCGGGGTGTCGATAACATTAATCTTATAACCGTTGTAGTTGATTGAAACGTTCTTAGAAAGAATAGTTATACCACGCTCTCTTTCAAGGTCGTTGTTGTCGAGAATCAAATCGCCTGTAGCTTGGTTGTCGCGGAACAAATTTCCGGCGAGAAGCATCTTATCTACCAAAGTGGTTTTGCCATGGTCCACGTGGGCAATTATGGCAACATTCCTAATTTTCTGCATAAATTATCCTATTTCGGGCACAAAGTTAGTGATTTTACTTAAAATATCGTTAGAAATGGACAAAAAAATAGGTGGTTATTTGTCAGAAATGAAAAAAGTTAGTACCTTTGCACCCGAAATTTATTAACAATATAAACTGCAAAAGAATGTACTTAGATTCTGAAAAAAAGAAAGCAATCTTTGAGACATACGGCGCAAGCAATACTGATACTGGCTCACCAGAAGCGCAGATAGCATTATTCTCAGTTCGTATTTCTCACTTGACTCAACACTTGAAGTCAAACCACAAAGATTATAACACTCAGCGTGCGTTGAAGAAGTTGGTAGGTAAGCGTCGCCGTCTATTGGATTACTTGGCTCGCACCGACATCAACCGCTACCGTGCAATCATCTCTAAGAAGGAGCTCGGTATCCGCAAGTAATTTTAACGCGAGTAGTTAAGAAACCTCACATTAGCGTTGCAGAATTAGTGTTCTGCGACGCTAATTTTTTTGTGCCATAGCCAAGTGGAAGCTACAATAACTTACTGACAGCAAAAATCGCGTTTTTGCCATTTTTTTAGTGTATTTTTTTTCGCGAAAACGCATTAAATCTAAAAAAAGTAGGTAACTTTATGTTTTAATTAATTGTTACATAAGTAGGTGTTTTTAATAACAATAACATGTACACAATATTTGACTCATGACTGAAGTGGCGAAAAAGGGGATAATTAAATATGTGAAGCTCGTTGGGATAAGCCTATTGGCGATAATCTTGGCGGTGCTGATATTGATATATGTGCCTTTTGTACAGCGTTGGGCAAAGGATGAGATATGCCGCCAGGTGAGCGATGCCACAGGATGGACGGTGACCGTTGGCGACCTCAGCTTGGGTTTTCCGCTGGAGCTTGAAGTGGACGATGTGCTTGTGCTCGACGAGAATAGCGACACTATGATAGTGGCAGAAGGAGCTTCGCTCGATGTGAAGTTTTGGCCACTTTTGCTGAAGAAAGTAGTGGTGGAAGGCGCCGAATTGACCGGAGCCGACTACCGAATGGTGAGCAGCGACTCCTCGATGGTGCTCAGCGCCAATCTGCGCCAAGTGACGCTCGACGTGGCAAAAATAGCATTGAGCCGCGACAGCATATCGCTCGGCAATGCCCTCGCCAGCGGCGGCGATATAGTGCTGCACTATTTTCCCGAAAAAGTCAAAGAAAGCGAGCCCGACAGCACCACATCGGCGTGGAAGATTAACGCCGAAAGCATAGTGCTGAGCGATGTGCGATATAGGATGGCTATGCAGCCCACTATCGACAGCATGGATGTGAACGTGAAGCAAGCCAAACTGCTGAAAGGCGATATTGACACCGGGCTTTGCCGCGTGAAAGTGGGGCAACTCGGCATCGATAGCCTCGATGTGGCATATTTTTACCCGACTGTGGCTGAAGAATCACCCCAGGCAGAAGAAGCGACAGATGATGCAGCAGCCGACGACACTCTGCCATGGACAGTGACAGCCGATAAGTTAATCCTAAGCAATTCGCACGCCATTTATGCCCTCAAAGGCGCGAAACCAGCCTCGGGGCTCGATATGGACTTCATAGAAGTGAGCGATGTGAATTTCGAAATCGATTCGCTCTACAACCGAGGCATGGAGGTGACAGTGCCGCTAAAGCAATTCTATGCCACCGAGCGTTGCGGAGTGCAGATAACCAATGCTCATGGCGTGTTTGCTATGGATAGCAACGCTATGACGATTAAGAAATTCGATGTCAAGACTGTCGTTTCGCAGATTAGCGTGGATGCAGAGATGGGCATGGGCGCATTCGAAGCGCCATACGATGGCATAATCGACCTTACTGCCGATGCTCTGATTGATGTGGTGGATATAGAGAAGCTATTTCCGCTCTATGACTTGTATTTGAAGACTATCCCGCGCCACCGACCATTAGAATTGACTGCCCGCATGAATGGCACGGCTAAACAGTTGAACATAAATAAACTGCGAGCCGAATTGCCACGCTATGCCTTTGCTGAGGTTACAGGAAAGGTGAATAACGTTACCGATAGCAAGAATCTCGGTGGCGACCTTGCCATTTTAGGCCGATTTGACAATATCAACTTCATAAAGCCGAGCGTGCTCGATGCCGAGATGAATAAGCAGGTGCATTTCCCGCCAATGACGGTGAAAGGTCATGCCAAGATGCACGGCAACAATATGAGCGGCGACGTAGATTTGGCGTTGGCTACCGGGAAGACTGTGGGTAATGCCAAATTTAACACCGCAAACAATGCCTACGATGTGCAGATGGAGATGCAGTCGATGCCGCTTCATGCAGTGATGCCGCTGAGCCCATTCGGCGACGTTACGGCGCGGATGAAGGTTAATGGCCGCGGTTTCGACATAATGCGACCAAGCACCCAGCTTGATGCTACCTTCGACATCGATTACCTGCATTATGGCGATACCGATTATCGCAATATGCTGTGCAATGTGAAGCTTCACGACGGTCAATTTGAGGCAAATATTGATTCAGAGAACGATAATTGCAACTTCTCGATGCAGTGCGGAGGCGAACTCAAAGCCGACCACTATGTGGTGGCAATGGATTGCGATGTTCGCGATATCAATCTGCGAGAACTCCGCCTGAGCGATGTGGCTATGGGTGGTAGCGGAAAACTCAAGGCGTTTGGCGATGTTAACCTCGCCACTATGGAGTGCGACGTGATAGCCGAAATACAGTCGCTCAAGGTGCTATACGACACCATCAACCTTTGCACCTCGGGTGTGAGCATGGCATTTGAGAGCAGCGACTCCACCATCAGCGCCCGCCTCGATAACGAAGACCTTTCGGTGGATTTCACTTCGAATGTAGGCATTAGAACATTTAT
The DNA here is from genome assembly GCA_945612775.1 of uncultured bacterium. Taxonomy (GTDB): domain Bacteria; phylum Bacteroidota; class Bacteroidia; order Bacteroidales; family Muribaculaceae; genus SFTJ01. Next base: position 15,432 of record CALZAF010000020.1, read on the forward strand.
AGAGCAGGCGACTCATAGCCAAGAAGTGGCGATGAATCAGATGCAAAAGATATCGCTGAACATCGACACCCTGCAGTCGGCATTGCCGCCATTTACCTTACAGCTCGGCATGGGCAAAAACGGACTTGTGCAGCAATATCTCAAGCAAAACGGAGTGGAAATGCGCCAACTCAACTTCGATTTGTATAACGACAGCACCATCTATGGCAACGGCGTGGTGCAGCGACTCGATGCGATGGGCACAAAGATCGACACCATCACTGCGAGACTGGTGCAGAAGGGCAAATATCTAGGTTATGCGTTCCACATGGGCAATCGCCCGGGCACAATGGACAACTTTGCCTCGGCAACGCTGATGGGAGGCGTGCTCAATAGCCGCCTGACCACCATCTACGACGTGAAGGACATAAAGCAGCGCACCGGTTATCACTTCGGCACACATGCCGACCTCAACGACTCGGTGGTGCGTGTGAACATATTCACCCCGAAACCGCTGATAGGCTATAAAGAATGGCAGGTGAACGACGACAATTATGTGCTCTACGACTATAAAAACAAGCACCTCGATGCAAACTTGCTCCTCGAAGGCGGAAATTCGGGCACAATCAATCTCTTTACCAACCATGTGGAGAGCGAAGAGCATGAACACGGCCAAGAAGAAGTGAATCTGCAAGTAAAGAATCTGAAGATAGAAGAATGGCTATCGATGTTCCCGTTTGCGCCCGACATGAGCGGCGAACTAAGCACCGATATGCAGATATCTTATCGAGGCGACCAATTCTGGGGCGAGGGCAAATCGTCGCTGAAGAACTTTAAATACGAAGGCGAGACAGTGGGCGACTTTGACCTCACTGCACTTATGACGCTCGACCCAAAGACCGGCAATACCAATCTGGAATCGTATATGAATGTAAACGGAGCCAAGGTAATGTTTGCAGCCGGTGTGCTCAACGACTCCACAGCCACCAGCCCGATGTCGCTCAAACTGGATATCGACAGTTTCCCTATTTCAACCGCCACAGCATTCATTCCTAACGGCATAGCCGAACTTCAAGGTTATCTTATAGGTGAAATGACTATGACTGGCAGTTTTGATAAACCTATCTTCTCAGGCCATGTGGTGGCTGACAACGGTGCAATATATGTGCCTATGTTCGGATCGAAGATTTTGTTCCCAAATACCGTTATTCCGGTAGATTCAAGTGTGATAAGATTTAACAAATATGCACTCATGAGCTGCAACGACAAGCCTCTTGTGATAGATGGCTACGTAGATATCACGAATATGAACAGCTCGTATGTAGATTTGTCGATACAAGGTCGCGGAGTGCAGTTTGTGGATAGCAAACAGATAAAGAAATCGCAGCTTTTCGGCCGAGGTTATGCCGACGTGTCAGCCACAGCAAAGGGCCGCATGAGCGAACTTTATGTGAATGCCGATGTGGCTCTGCTTTCGGGCACAAATCTCACCTACGTTCTGCAAGACGATGTGAGCGAGATAGTTACCGAGACCAACCCCGATATGGTGCATTTTGTGCAATTCGACGACTCGCTAAGCCTCTATGGCGACTCATTGCTGCGAAGTCAAGACTTCGGGATGAGCATTAATGCAAGCGTGAGTCTGCGTCAGGGCAACATAATCAACGCTTATCTATCGACCGACGGCAAGAACCGCGTGCAAGTGCAGGCACAAGGAACGCTCAACTATCGCCAAGGCTTCGCCGGCGACCCGCAAGTGACCGGGCGCCTGACAGTGGATAACGGCAATGTGAGATACACACCGCCGCTAATCAAAGAGGTGAATTTTGACGTGGTAGAAGGCAGCTACATCGAGTTTACGGGCAATATGCTTAATCCGAAGCTCAACTTCGAAGCCAACGAAAAATATAAGGCAACCGTGTCGGGCGATGGCACATCGTCGCATCTTGTTGACTTCTTGATTACCTGCAAGGTGGGCGGCACATTGTCGCAGATGGATGTGGCATTCGACCTATCGACCAACGACGACCTGACAGTGCAAAACGAACTTCAGGCGATGTCGCAGCAGCAACGCTCGGCTCAAGCCATGAACCTGATGCTTTATGGCAGCTATATGGGCGGCACCACATCATCTACAATGACCAACAATGCCCTCTATTCATTCCTCAACGCCAAGCTAAATAGCTGGGCGGCGAGTGCCATCAAGGGCGTTGACCTCTCATTCGGCATCAACCAGTATGACCGCGGCGGCGAAGGCTCATCTACGGTGACCAGCTACAGCTACAACCTCTCGAAGTCGCTCTTTAACGACCGCTTTAAGATAGTGGTAGGTGGCAATTACAGCACCGATGCCAGCGCCGAGGACAATTTCTCCGACAATCTTATTAGCGATATTTCGATAGAATATCTGCTCAATAATTCAGGAAGCATGTATGTGCGACTATTCCGCCACACAGGCTTCGAGAGTATTCTGGAGGGAGAAATAGTGGAGACCGGTGTAGGCTTTGTGCTGAAGCGCAAACTGTCGTCGCTCAAGCACATCTTTAAGTTCCGACCAAGCCGCAAGGCAGCAGCCCGTCGCGAAAAGGCTCGCCAAGAGCAGTTGATGCGCGAACGTGGTGATTCGCTTGCCTTGCCCGATGAAACAGTGTTGAAACCTGTAATACAAAAAGAAGATGAACAAAAATAACATATCGAAACTGCGCGTTTTGCTCTATGTGGCGCTTGTGTTGAGTGTGATTTCGTGCTCAACCACCAGCCGCATTGCCGACGACGAATTGCTATATACGGGCGTAAAGAAACTGAATATTCAGTGCGAAAACGATTCGCTCGTGCTCGATGAGGCTGTGGCAGAGGACATAGCCACCGTTATCAATGTGGCACCAAATAATAGTCTGTATTCGCCTTATATCCGGCATCCGTTCCCTGTGGGATTGTGGGTGTATAACCACTGGAACGACAGCGCTTCGGGACTGAAAGGCTGGCTTTACCGACGATTGGTGGAGGAGCCAGTGCTGATTTCGAAGGTTAAGCCACAGCATCGTGTGGAGATGATCAACACCGTGCTGCAAGATAATGGCTATTTCGATTCGCGCGCTTCGTATGAACTCGTGACTTCGGAGAAAAACAATAAAAAAGCTAAGATTACTTATAACGTTATGGTGAATGAACCATACGTGATAAGCAGCGTGGGGTATCTCGAAACAGGCAACGAACTCGACAACAGAATCGACTCGCTGGCACGCGCCGACCGATATTTTAAGCCCGGTAACCGCTATAGCATGGATTCGCTCAATGCCGTGCGAGTGAAAATCACCAATGTGCTGCGAAATAGGGGTTATTATTATTTCCGCCCCGAATATATAGAATACTATGCCGACAGTACTATAAAGAAAGGCAAGATAGCGCTGCGCATGGTGAAGGCGAGCGGCATTCCGCCTGCTGCATTGAGACGATATAAGACAGGAAATATCACCACCGTGGTCAATCCAAATAGAGGAAAAGGCACGCCCGACACCATAGATCTCGGACCAAAAGGCGAGATGATAAGGATGAATCCGCTCCGCCTAAATAATGATGTGTTCTCTAAGCGCATCACCTTCCGCAAGGGCAAGACCTTTAGCGTGCGTGATATGGAGCGAACACAGGCAAGCCTCTCCACAATGGGCATTTTTAGCGGAATAGATATCGACGTCACGCCGTTAGACTCTATCTATGGCGGCAGAAATACCGTTGACGTGGCAATAAAATGCACTATGGATCAGCCCATTGAGGCAAAAATTGAAGCGCAAGCCACATCGAAGTCTAACAGCTTCATAGGTCCGGGTTTTGGTTTGGGCATAGCGCACAAAAACATATTTGGAGGCGGAGAGATACTCAATGCCGATGCTACAGTGGGCTATGAATGGGCAACGGGCGGCAAATCGATTGAAGGCTACGATTACAATAGCTATGAATTCGGCTTGACATCTACGCTGGCTATTCCGCGACTTCTGGCGCCACGGTTTATCGACCGCAGCCGCCGTTATCAGAACTGGACAAAGTTCTCGCTGTCGGCAGAGCTGCTCAATCGACCAAGCTACTTCAAGATAGTGAAATTCGGCGCTGGGCTCTCATGGCAATGGCACTCACATCGCCATTCGCTCAACGAGTTAATCCCTTTCCGACTAACTTATACCAAACTGCTCAACACCACAGCCGAATTTGATGAAACTATGGCAAACAATCCGGCAGTAGCATTGAGTTTCCGCAACCAGTTTATCCCCGAAATACAGTATAACTATACCTACGACCGATCGTTTTCGGGCAACAACCTCACATATAATCTGCAGGTGATAGAAGCTGGAAATGTGTTTGCCGGAATATGGAGTTTATGCGGTTCGAAGGGAGAGAAGAAGATGTTTGGCACACCGTTCTCGCAATTTGTTAAGTTTCAGACCTCAGTGGTGTATAATCACGGAGTGATGCCGGGACATCGTCTTGTGGCAAGAATGCTCGTGGGTGCAGCCCATGCCTATGGAAACTCTTCGCAAGTGCCTTATAGTGAACAATTTTATATAGGTGGAGCAAACTCTATTCGTGCTTTTGCCGTCCGTTCGGTGGGTCCGGGCAGTTTCCGCCCCGATGTTACAAATCCTAACGGCTATTACGACCAAACGGGTACATTCAAGCTCGAAGCCAACCTTGAATACCGATTCCCTATATTCAGTTATTTAAAAGGTGCGCTATTTTTAGATGCAGGTAATGTGTGGATGCTCTCCGACGACTCAAACCGCCCGGGAGGAAAGCTCGTGATGAAGGATTTCTTCAATGAAATAGCCGTAGGCACCGGTTTAGGCCTCAGATTCGATATGGATATGCTTGTGATTAGAGCCGATGTAGGCTATGCCCTGCATGCACCATACGATACAGGCAAAAGCGGCTACTTTAATATGCCATCGTTCAAAAAATCCTATGCCTTCCACTTAGCCATAGGTTATCCGTTCTAAATCAATAATGATTTCCAAAGGATTAATTCAAATATTGAAATTGGTTAATGTACGAAAAAAATATGAACAAATGAAAAAGTTAGTTTTAGTGGTGCTTTTGATAAGCATTTTTGCCGGGATATGTTCTTGTTCGCAAAACAAATCAACA
>CALZAF010000021.1 GCA_945612775.1 uncultured bacterium
GAGGGATTTTAACACGGATTGCCACAAATGGGGGTGGTTTTAACACGGATTGCCACAATGAGGGGTTGTTTTAACACGGATTTCCACAATGAGGGGGCTGTTTTAACACGGATTGCCACATGGGGGTGTTGGGTTATTGTCTTTTTTGCTCAATGTTGTGTGAATCTGTGTTCTAATGATTCTTGTGGTGGTGGAATTTTGGCGAAATGGGTGAAAATAGTTATTTTTGCACGTCTAAAATGAAAAAATGATGGAAAAAAGAAAGCGAGAAGAGCGAGTTTGCTCCTTGCGAGAAACTATTAGGCGTCGCATAGTGGTGCTTGATGGAGGTCTTGGAACGATGATTCAGGCGGCAGGCCTCGAGGAGGCTGATTTCTGCTATGAAAAATATTGCCGTGAGGGCGTGAATATGAAGGGGTGTAACGACATTTTGCCGTTGTCGCGCCCTGATGTGATAGCGCAGATTCATCGCCGCTACCTCGATGCTGGGGCCGACGTGATTGAGACCGACAGCTTCAATTCGAATGCTATTTCGCTTGCCGACTATGGGCTTGAGGAGCATAGCTACGACCTTGCCCGCGCTGCGGCAGAGTTGGCTCGGCGTGTTGCCGACGAGTGGATGGAGCAGCATCCCGGGCAGGAGCGTTGGGTGGCTGGCAGCATCGGTCCGTCGAACCGAAGTCTGTCGATTTCGCCCGATGTTAACGACCCTGCAGCGCGCAGCACCGATTGGTCGGAAATGCGTATGGCTGTGAAGGACCAAATCAGAGGTCTGATTGACGGCGGCGTGGATTTCTTGCTTTTTGAAACCTGTTTTGATACGCTAAATCTCAAGGCTATGCTCAGCGCAGTGCGCGAGTATGAGTCGGAGAATCAATGTGATATAGATGTTGCGATATCGTTCACTCTCACCGAGAGCGGACGCGTGCTCAGCGGTCAGACCGTGGCTGCAGCATTGGCGAGCGTTAAGCATGCTTATCCTATGCTGATTGGTCTAAACTGCGGATTTGGCGCTGAAGGCATGCATCGCTGGGTGGAGGAACTTTCGCCCCTTGCGCCGTGTGCTGTGAGCGTGTATCCCAACGCCGGATTGCCCAACGAGATGGGCGAATACGACGAGTCGCCCGAGAGCATGGTGGCGCATATTGAGCCGATGCTCAAGGCAGGGCTGGTGAACGTGATAGGCGGTTGCTGCGGCACCACGCCGGAGCACATTGCCGCCATTGCTGCACTTGCCAAGCACTACACTCCGCGCCAAGTGCCCGCCATCGAGCCAGTGATGACCCTTGCGGGCCTTGAACCGCTGCGCATTACGCCTGAAATCAATTTTGTGAACGTGGGCGAGCGCTGCAATGTGGCAGGAAGCCGAAAATTCTTGCGGCTCATCGAGTCGAAGCAATACGATGAGGCAGTGGCTATAGCCCGCGCCCAGGTGGAAAACGGTGCCCAGATAGTGGACATCAATATGGATGCGCCGCTGCTTGATGCCAAGGCCGAGATGTGTCACTTCCTGCGCCTGCTTGCCTCCGAGCCCGATGTGGCGCGCGTGCCGGTGATGATCGACAGCAGCGACTGGCAGGTGGTGAAAGCCGCTCTCGAGAATGTGCAAGGCAAGGGCATAGTTAATAGCATCAGCCTTAAAGCCGGCGAAGCCGATTTCATGGCTAAAGCGCGATATATCAAGGATATGGGCGCTGCGGTGGTGGTGATGGCGTTCGACGAGAACGGTCAAGCCGACACCTACGAGCGCAAAATCGCCGTGTGCGAGCGCGCCTACCGATTGCTCACCCAGGAAGTGCAGTTTAGCCCCGAAGATATAATTTTCGACCCCAATGTGCTCGCCATAGGCACTGGAATGAAGGAGCATGCCGCCTACGGCATCGACTTTATTCGCGCTGTGGATTGGATAAAGCACAATCTGCCAGGCGCTAAGGTTAGTGGCGGCATAAGCAACCTCTCGTTCTCGTTCCGCGGCAATAATTATGTACGCGAAGCCATGCATTCGGTGTTCCTCTACCACGCCATAGCTCGCGGCATGGACATGGGCATAGTGAATGCCGGAACGATGATGCCCTACGATACTATTCCTTCGCAGCTGCGTCAACTCATTGAAGATGTGGTGCTTAATCGCACCGTCGATGCCACCGATGCTCTCATTGCAGCCGCCGAAGGCTTAAAAGATAAGAAAGTGAGCGAAGCCACCGCCGCTGCGGTGGATGACCCCAACATAGATTCGCCAACGCGCCTGAGCCGTATGGTGGAGCGCGGCAACGCCGACGGCATCGAGGGAGTTCTCTCCGAGACCCACGAGCTACTTGGCAGCGCCATAGCCGTGATCGACGGTCCGCTGATGAGCGGAATCAATCGCGTTGGGCAACTTTTTGGCGAAGGTAAACTCTTTCTGCCACAGGTGGTTAAGAGCGCTCGAACCATGAAGCAAGCCGTTAGCTGGCTCAATCCGCTCATCGAGCAAGAGCGAGGCGGCGAAGCCCGCAACGCCGGCCGCGTGGTGATAGCCACCGTTAAGGGCGACGTTCACGACATAGGTAAAAACATAGTGGCAGTGGTGCTGCGTTGCAATGGATATGAAGTCACCGACCTCGGCGTGATGGTGCCAGGCGAGGAGATAATAGCCCGCGCCAAGGCGATTAAAGCCGATGTGGTGGCGCTTAGCGGCTTGATAACCCCGTCGCTCGAAGAGATGCGCAAGGTGGCAGCTATGATGCAGAGCGAAGGCATGACCATACCGCTCATGGTGGGAGGAGCCACCACAAGCGAAGCCCATACGGCAGTGGTTATTGCACCTGAATATCAAGGACTTGTGCTTCACACCCGCGACGCCGCGTCGATGCCCGGTGTGGCGCAGAAAGCCATATCAGGCGATGCCGAATTTGCCGTCCAGTGGCGAGAGCGCCAAGAGCAGCTGCGTACCGACTATCAGCGCAAGAAGAATCTGCTGAGCCTCGCCGAAGCCCGTCAGCACCGCTTGCGCTTGCAGTTTGCTCCACATCGCCCAGCCCAGTTGGGCATCGGCAGAGCCACTATCACCGTCAAGGAAGCCCGCGAACTCATCAATTGGCGAGCCTTTTTCGCTGCGTGGGGTTTTGGCGGCGAATATGCCAAGGTGGCAGAGATTACGGGTTGCGACTGTTGCCGCGCCTCGTGGCTGTCGGCGATGCCTCACGACCAGCTCGCTAAGGCATCGGAGGCAATGCAGCTCTATAAGGAAGCCAACCGCGCCCTCGACCGTTTCGAGCATCACGCCAACCATAGCATTCAAGCCATCTACGGACTCTGGGAAGCAAATAGCGACGACGACGACATCGTCATCGACAATCGCGTGCGTTTAGCCACCCTGCGCTGTCAGGAACTCGATAAAAATGGCAATACGTTGTCGCTCAGCGACTTCGTTGCGCCTAAGGAAAGCGGTATTACCGACTATATAGGCACTTTTGCCGTTACGGCAGGCGCCGAGATAGCCGCCATGATAGAGCAAAACAAGGCGGCAGGCGAGGACTATCGCACCATACTCTATCAGACCCTTAGCGACCGCCTCGCCGAAGCAGCCACCGAACTCCTGCACTCGCGCATACGCAACACCTATTGGGGCTACACCTACGATGTGGCAGAGATAGAGAATCCCCGCAATCTGCTCCGACAGTACTATAAAGGCATACGCCCTGCGGTGGGCTATCCCTCATTGCCCGACCAGAGCGAGATATTCGACATCGACTCGATAATGCCGCTCAGCACTGTGGGCATCACCCTCACCGAAAACGGCGCGATGAGTCCGGCTGCAAGCACCTGCGGACTCGTGATTGCACACCCCGAGAGTCGCTACTTTACCCTCGGCCCTGTGGGCGACGACCAGCAAGCCGATTATCAGCGCAGACGAGCCGAACATCGCAAAAAAATGAATTGATTAATAGTTGAAACAAAGATATTTAACTGATGATAATATATAACACCACATTCCTCGTGATGGATCAGGTGCGCGACGACTTTTTGGCGTGGATTCGCACCGTGTATGTGCCTCGGGCCACCCAGACCCGCCAACTCGTGGCGCCCATGTTTGCCCGCGTGATGGGTAGCGCCGAAGATGGTGCAGAGAGTTATGCGCTGCAATTTCGCGCCCATAGCGCCGACAGTCTGCAAGAATGGAAGGACAGCATCGGCAACGCCCTCGTCTCCGACATGACCCGCCGATTCGGCAGCAGCGTGATGGGATTTTCCACCATGATGGACAAGATAGAACTCTGAAAATGCAAAATAATTCGCTATATTTGCATCGATGGAAAATAATATTCAGAACGATACTCCAGTGCAGCCCGACGAACGCGTGAAGCAATATGAGCGCGTGGTTATAGGCATCGACCCCGGCACAAATGTGATGGGTTATGGCATTCTTGGCATCAATGGCAAGAAACCACAGCTTGTGGCAATGGGCGTGATAAAGTTGAGCAAATTCGACGACCACTATATGCGCCTTCACCGAATCTATGAGCGCGTAGAAGGGCTTGTGTGCCAATATCTGCCCGACGAGATGGCTATCGAGGCACCGTTTTACGGCAAGAATGTGCAGTCGATGCTAAAATTGGGGCGTGCTCAAGGTGTGGCAATAGCCGCCGCGCTGAGTCGCGACATCCCCATCACCGAATACGAGCCCCGCAAGATAAAGATGGCAATCACAGGCAATGGAGCCGCATCGAAGGAGCAAGTGGCAGAGATGCTGCGCCGCATTCTAAACTTCGGCAAGGACGAGATGCCCGAATTTCTCGACGCCACCGATGCCCTTGCCGCCGCATTATGCCACTTCTACGAGAGCAATAAGCCCATAAAGAGCGGCGGAGCCAAGTCGTGGGCAGATTATATAGCCAAGAATCCCGATAAAGTAAAGAAATAGCACTTCACGCCGTTGGAGTGCCACAAGCATGAAACCAATCGACCGCGAAATATTGCGAATAGCGCTGCCAGCAGTGGTGGCAAACATCACCGTGCCCCTGCTCGGACTCATCGACATGTCGATAGCAGGCCACCTCGGCGATGCCGCCTTCATAGGCGCCATGTCGGTGGGAGCCACCATGTTTAATCTCGTGTATTGGAACTTCGGCTTTCTGCGAATGGGCACCTCGGGGCTCACCGCCCAAGCCTACGGACGCGGCGACACATCAGGTGCCATGAGCGTGCTTATGCGAGCCACTCTGCTTGCCACCGTAATAGCCCTGTGCATCATAGCCATGCAATATCCGCTGCAATGGTTGGCACTCAAGGTGATTTCGCCATCGAGCGAGGTGCTACACCTTGCCCAACGCTACTTCTTCGTGGTGGTGTGGGGCGCGCCAGCCATATTGGTGATGATGGCGGTGAAAGGGTGGTTCTTGGGCATGCAAGATTCGCAGAGCGCAATGCGCATAAGCATCTGCGTGGACTTGGTGAATGTGATAGCGAGCCTTGTGGCAGTGTTTGTGCTCCGCATGGGATTTATGGGCATAGCCACTGGTACGCTTGTGGCTGAATATGTGGCACTTGCCTATAGCGTGTATCTGCTGCGCAGCAAGCACGGCGCCAGTCTGCGCGCCATCGATTTGCGCCAAGTGCTTCGCGGCGGCAATCTGCGCGGGTTTATGAGCGTGAATGCCGACATCTTTGTGCGCAGTTTCTGCCTGATGCTTGTCACCCTGTGCTTCATATCGGTGGGCGCTCGCAGCGGCAACCTCACCCTTGCTGTTAATTCGCTGATAATGCAGCTATTCATACTCTTCTCCTACTCGATGGACGGCATAGCCTTTGCCGGCGAAGCCCTCGTGGGACGCTACGTAGGCGCCAACGACCAAGTGCAACTGCATCGCACCGTTAAGCGACTCTTTGTGTGGGGCGGAGTGGTGATGATAGCCTATTGCATCGCCTACGGCGGACTTCCCGAAGTGATATTTTCGCTGCTGACATCCGATGCCGAGGTAGTGAGCACAGCGGTGGGCTATCGCTGGTGGTGCGTTGCCATTCCGCTCGCCTCGATGGCGGCGTTTGTGTGGGATGGCGTGTTTATCGGACAGACACGCACCCGCGGCATGCTCGTCACCATAGTGGCAGCGAGCGCCATGTTCTTCGCCATTTGCTTCCTTTCGCCTTATCCCAGTGGCAATTATCGCCTATGGACGGCATTTATCACCTATCTGGTGATGCGCAGTCTGGTGCAGACGCTGCTATTCCTGCGCCGAGGTAAATAATGATGCGTAGGGGAGAGCCAATGCGGCTACAACGGGAAAAATCAGCATCGCCACTATGCGAAATTGAAAAATAATGACGTAACTTTGCAGTCGAAAAAGTTGATGAGGAGATTTTGTCACTTTCAGCCTCACAATGCTTGCACTAATCTTTGATTGTAGAATAACCAACCTATTGTATGCAAAAGTTAAAAGACTGGCTATTATATCCTTATGCTAATTGCCTGCTATTTACAGTTCTTGTGTGGATATTATATTCAACCGGAACTGTATGGCAGAATTTCGCCATAGCTGAATATAGATGTGGCTTACACCTGGCGGCGATGTACTATGTTTTCGCTTATATGATTTCTCTTGTTGTGGGCTTGTACAAGCCAATTTCGGGGGTGCTAAAAGCCATTGTAATTATTGTGTTTGGCATTTACTTTAGTGTAAATGTGTTTTGCATAAGCGTTTATAATACAACGATTACGCCCGACATAATGGCGATAATCAGAGCTACTAATTACGACGAGACCAAAGAATTCCTCATGACCTATATTGGCGCGAAAGAGATACTGTTTATGGTGGGTTTCGTGATTGCGCTTTGGGCAATATTGAGGGCAGATAATATATTAAGAAGATTTCTTAATAAGTACAGATATCTTTCTGCGGTTCCAATAGTGCTTTTGATTTTGGCGATTTTGTCTGTTTGCAGGAATTATCGGGTGTTAGTTTTAGAGTTCGATTCCGAGTCGCATTGGATTTTTAATGCCGAGGAAATCATTGATTTAAGGCTTCACAAGACCAACCCAACGATAAGCGAAACCGACAGCATACACCCCTCGCAGGTAGTGCTTCTTGTGGGAGAATCATTTGCTAAGAATCACAGTTCGCTTTATGGCTATGACAAACTCACAAATCCCTGTTTGGAGAAACTGCAAGCCGATTCTTCGCTGATAGTGTTTGAGGATGTAACATCTCCAACCACATTTACGGTAGGTGCCTTCAAATATATATTGAACGACTACCGACTGGAAGGCAATCCAAGCGATTTGAAGTGGTACGACTCCACCACGATAATCGAAGCAATGAGCAAGGCAGGCTACTACACCATGTGGATATCCAATCAAAGCCCCTATGGGATGTATGATAATCTGCCAAGCGGATATTCGCGTCTGTGCGATAAATCATATTTCAATCCCCACACAGGGGCAGGCAAATATGATGAATATCTGCTCACTATCGATACCGACACCGCTACTGCGGCACATGACAAATGTCTGATTATCTATCATTTAATGGGACAGCATGAGATGTTTGATAAGAGATTCCCCGAATCGTTCCGACACTTCACTGCCGATGATTATCCTAATAGACCACCCCGCAGGGCGAAGATTATTTCCGACTACGACAATGCCACCTTATATAATGATTATGTGGTGGGCGAAATCATCAACTCCTATAAAGACCATGAGGCGATAGTAATATATTTTCCCGATCATGGAATTGATGTTTTTGATGTAACAGAGCACTTCGGACACGCAGGTGCCAATGCAGAGTCGATAGAACATTGCAAGAAGGTACCTTTTGTGGTGTATATATCGCCTGCGCTCGACCGAAAAGCCCCGAATATTAAAAAGAATCTTATGCTCGAAAAGGATAAGGCGATGTGTACCGACACCTTGTTTGATTTAGTATTGCGGATAGCTGGATATGCCAAGCAATAATGTGCCATCGAACAGCTATGCTGCGCTTTGCGCTCGAAAATGCATATTTTTGGCTGAAAATGTCGGCGCCAATTAAAGAAAATTGCTAACTTTGACAACAAACAGCGATATAAGATAAATAAACCAAAATAATACTCTAAAACTACACCATTATTATGACTAAGAAAATCGTATTATTGGCAGCAATGGCGGTTATAGCCGTGTCGTCGCTCAAGGCGCAGACCACTTATACGCCTACTGCCGAAAATCTACAGTCGCGCAAAGAGTTTGCCGATATGCGTTTCGGAATATTCTTGCACTGGGGCTTGTATTCTACATTTGCCCAAGGCGAGTGGTATATGCAGAACGCCGGAATTCCATTCGAGGAATACAGCAAGGCAGCATCGGGCTTCTATCCGGCACGATTCAATGCCCGCGAGTGGGTGGCAGCCATCAAGGCTTCGGGTGCAGGTTACATCACCATCACCACACGCCACCACGAGGGATTCTCGATGTGGGCTACCAAGCAATGGGATTATAACATAGTAGATGCCACTCCATTCAAGCGCGACGTAATAGCCGAACTTGCTGAGGAGTGCCAGCGCCAAGGCATTCGCCTGCACCTATATTATAGCCATCTCGACTGGGCGCGCGAAGACTATCCAATGGGCCGCACAGGCACAAAATGCGGCAAAGACCCTAAGAAAGCCGATTGGCGAAGCTATTATCGCTTCATGAATGCCCAGCTCACCGAATTGCTCACCAATTACGGCAAAATCGGCGCCATCTGGTTCGATGGCTGGTGGGATCATGATTCCGATGCTACACCGTTCGACTGGGAACTCGATGAGCAATACGCGCTTATCCACCGCTTGCAGCCAGCTTGCTTGGTGGGCAATAACCACCACATGTCGCCAAATCCGGGCGAAGACATCCAAATCTTCGAGCGCGACCTTCCAGGCGAAAACAAGGCGGGATTTGTGGATAAGGCAGCCGAGATAAGCCGCTTGCCGCTTGAAACCTGCGAAACGATGAACGGAATGTGGGGCTATAAGGTTCAAGACCAAAACTATAAGACCACAAAGCAGCTTGTGCATTACCTTGTGAACACAGCAGGCAAGGGCGCAAACTTGCTTATGAATATAGGCCCGCAGCCAAATGGTGAACTTCCAGCCACCGCTGTGCAGCGACTTAAGGAGATGGGCGAGTGGATGCAGACCTACGGCACCACTATCCGCGCCACCGAGGCTGGCGACGTGCCAGTGCAAGAATGGGGCGCTACCACACGCCGCGGCGACACCCTCTACGTTCATATCTTGAACTACGACCGCCGCGAACTCTATCTGCCTCTGCAGTGCCGCGTGGTTAAGGCCACCACATTTGCCGACGGCAAGCGCGTGGGCGTGACCAAGACAGCCGAAGGCGTGGTGCTTAACCTGCCCGAAGTGCCACAAGGCTACGACTATGTGGTAGAACTCCAGACCAAGGAAAAATAAGCCACATTTAGAGGCTTGATACATATTATATAGATTAATACACGAATGTGACCGCAGAGGTTTCCGTTGCAAGAAGCTGCTGCGGTCGCATTGCGTATTATAGGTTGGCTCGATAGGCTGCTGCTTGCTAAAATGCTCATTTTTAGCCATAAAATGGCATCGGCGAGGCAAAAGCTAAATGTTAAATATGCTATTTTTACAGAATTGTAATGTAAAAATCCGCAAAATATTAGGCGTGAATAGTAAAAAATTACTAAATTTGCACCCGAATAATCAACAAGTCAAAGAAATTTTGGCACTGACTATTTTAAAAAACGAATGAAATTGGCAGTAAATAAGACGTTTAATATGATTCATGCCTGTTTGATAGGCATGCTTTCGTTGTGTATATTGCCATTTAATACTTGCCAAGTGAGTCATGTTGCGCTGAGTGTGTGATATGGCTTTGATTTTTTATGACAAAGAACTTAATTTAATTTACTCCAAACGGTAAAAAAGATTATAAACAGCATTAAATAGGGAAATTACAATAAACAAACATATTTTATTAAATTAATCTCAGATTATGGTTAAGAAAATTAAGTTTCTTATTGCAATGATGATATTCACCGTATCATCGGCAATGGCACAGTTGACCACATCGAGCATGGCCGGTAAGGTTGTTGCCGACGGTGAAGGTCTAATTGGTGCAGTAATTGAAGCTGTTCACACGCCTTCTGGAACTCGTTACACTGCAGTGTCGAACGAGAAAGGTTTGTTTGCCATCAATGGTATGCGTGTAGGCGGTCCTTACGAAGTAACAGTAAAGTACATTGGTTACGAAACCAAGAAGGTTGCTGGCGTAACACTTGAATTGGGCGAAACTTATAGCCTAAACGCATCGATGACAGAAGATGCAGTACAACTTTCAGACGTGGTAGTTACAGCACAAGCCACAAAATTCACTACCGAAAAGACTGGTGCATCAACCAACATCACCAGCCGTCAAATCACAGCAATGCCTTCGGTTAGCCGTAGCATTACCGACTACACCCGTCTATCTCCTTATGGTGGTAACGGCATGACATTCGCTGGTAGCGACGGTCGTACAGCCAACTTCACTGTGGATGGTGCAAACTTCAACAACAACTTCGGTCTATCGGGCAACCTCCCTGGTGGTGGTAACCCTATCTCTATCGAGGCAATCGAAGAAATGCAGGTGGTTATCTCGCCATTCGACGTGCGTCAAACCAACTTTATCGGTGGTGGTGTAAACGCTATCACTAAGTCGGGTACTAACACCTTCAAGGGTAGTGCTTACGTATATCACAGAAACGAAAACATGCGCGGTAGCGCTATCGAAGGCGAAGACATCGCTGGTGCTCGCGCTAAGGACCGCAAGACTTCTTACGGTTTCACCATCGGTGGTCCTATCATCAAGAACAAGTTGTTCTTCTTCGTAAACGGCGAAATGGACAAGACTCCTACCATCGCTAACCGTTGGAGAGCTTCGGAAAACGGTGTTGCTGATGCTACTAACTACATCTCTCGCGCCACTGTTGCCGACCTTCAAGCTGTGTCTAACCACTTGAAGCAAAACTATGGCTACGACACTGGTTCGTTCACAAGCTTCCCAGCCGACGAAAGCAACTACAAGTTGCTCGCTCGCTTGGACTGGAACATCAACGAGATGCACAAGGTGGCTCTTCGCTACAACTACACTAAGAACCGTGCATGGAATGCTCCTAACGCATCGTCGATGGACGGTGGTACTCGTATGTCGGGCGGCCGTACTTCGCAATACGCTATGTCGTATGCCAACTCGATGTATGCTATGGACAACTTGGTTCACTCTTTGTCACTCGACCTCAATAGCCGTTTGAGCGACAAGATTTCTAACCAATTGTTGGCTACATTCTCTAAGCTCGACGACGTTCGCGCTACCGAATCTGCCGATTTCCCATTCATCGATATCTTGAAAGATAACCAGAACTACATTTCAGCCGGTTATGAGCTCTTTACTTATAACAACGCTGTTCACAACACCATCTGGAACATCAAGGATGACGTAACTGCATATCTTGGCGCTCACAAGGTGACTGCCGGTATCTTGTTCGAACACCAGATGGCCGACAACCAATACATGCGTAACGGTACAGGTTACTATCGCTACACCAGCCTCGACGAATTCTTGAGCGGTGCAGCTCCTGAAGTAGTATGTTTGACTTATGGCTACAACGGCGAAACCAGCCCTGCTGCTCGCGTTAGCTTCAACAAGTTCAGCATCTACGGTCAAGATGAATGGAAGGTTAACGACAACTTCAAGTTGACCTACGGTCTCCGTCTCGACTCTTGGTTCTACAACAACGGCGACTTGATGACCAACAAGAAGATCTATGACCTTACTTATATGGTTGACGGCGAAGAACGCCACATCGACACTGGTAAGTGGCCAGGTTCTAAGGTATCTGTTTCTCCTCGTGTAGGTTTCAACTGGGACGTATTTGGCGACAAGAGCTTCAAGGTTCGTGGTGGTACAGGTTTGTTCACCGGTCGTTTGCCTTTGGTATTCTTCACCAACATGCCTACCAACTCTGGTATGGTTCAATACCAAGCACAAATCAATGCTAAGAACGCAGCTGCTAAGGGCTTCACAATGGACGAATTTGCAGGCAAGATCTTGACTCGCCCACAATTGCTCGACAAGTTGGCTCAACTTGGCTACCCAATGACTATCGACCCAACACAGGGTTCTATTCCATCGTCAATCTCTGCTGTTGACCCTGACTTCAAGATGCCACAAGTGTGGAAGACTTCTTTGGCATTCGACTACTCAGTGCCAGTGTCATTCCCAATGACTGTTTCTGTAGAAGGTATCTTCAACAAGACTGTTAACGCAGCTTCAATCCGCGACTGGAGTATGAAGGAAGTAGGTGGTTTCGCACGCTTCAATGGTGCTGACAACCGTCCTATCTACCCAACTGACTTCCGTCAAGGCACTAAGGCATTTATCCTCGAAAACACCGACCGTGGTTATGGCTGGAGCGCAAGCGCTACTATCAACGCTCGTCCAGTAGATTGGTTGTCGGTTATGGCTGCTTACACTCACACCGTATCTAAGGAAGTTACTTCACTTCCAGGTTCGGCTGCTGAATCAGCATTTACTTACGTTCCTACCGTTCAAGGTCCTAACAACATCCTTCTTCACAATGGTGTGAACGTTACTCCAGACCGTTTCGTGCTTTCGCTCACTGCTCACGACAAGGGTAACAACCACTATAGCCTTATCTATGAAACATGGCGCGGTGGCAACACTTACTCGTTCATGACAACCAACGATATGAACGGCGACGGTTACAACTACGACGCTATCTATATCCCAACTGATGCTGAAGTAGAAAAGGGTCAATTCCGTTTCGTTTCTGACGACGACAAGACTCGCTTCATGGACTATGTTCACAACAATAGCTACTTGAAGAAGCACCAAGGCGAATATGCTGAAGGTTACAGCCTATATTCTCCATGGGTACACCGCATTGACTTGAGCTACAAGCACGACTTCAACTTGAACGTATGTGGCGCTAAGCACACCCTTCAATTGGGCTTCGACGTTAAGAACCTTCTTAACTTCTTCAACTCAAGCTGGGGCGTATCTAAGACCCTTAACACTGCTATCGGTAGCGATGCTCGCATCCTCAAGTATGAGGGCGTAGATGCTGAAGGTTTCGCTACATTCTCTACTCCAGCTGCTATCAACAAGGATACTCAGACATTTGCTCCACTCCACGCTATCGGTCAATGCTGGTATGCTTCGATTGGTGTTAAGTACATTTTCAACTAATAACAATCTAAAGAATAGTGATCATGAAACTAAAATATATTCTTCCTGCATTCATCGCAATGTTTGCTGCATTGGTGAGCTGCTCTGACGAAGATGAAGTTAAGCTTCTCGACGATGTTCGCGTATCATCATCGTATGTTGCACTTTCACAACTCGGTGGCGAAAACACTATCACTGTGAACGCAGTAGGCGATTGGAGCATCGACGCTGAGTCGGTTCCAGAATGGTTGACCATTTCACCTATGAATGGTTCTAAGGGTGAAACTTCTGTAAAATTCTCGGCTGCTGAGGCTATCGACGGCCGCACTGCTGAAATCAAGTTGAACTGCGGCAAGAGCACTCAGCTTATCAACGTTATTCAAGGTCTTGCTGTAATCGGCGACGCTACTTGTGCCGAAGTTATCGCAGGTCCTGAAAGCAAGACTTATCGCGTGACTGGTGTGGTTACTGCCATCGCTAACACTACTTATGGTAACTTCTACCTCAACGACGGTACAGGCGAAATCTACATCTATGGTACAAAGGACTCGTCGGGCAACTACAATTGGGCTAAGTTTGGCATCGAAGTAGGTGACGAAGTTACTGTGCAAGGTCCTAAGACCGTTTACGGTAGTGTAGTTGAACTCGTTGATGCTACATTCATTAAGGTAAACAAGTCGCTTATCAAGGTAGAAGCAGCTCATGTGGTAGGTGATGAAGAATCTACCGTATTGCCACTCGAAGGCGGTAAGTTCCAGGTCGATCTCACTTGCAAGGGTCAAGGCGTGTCGGTAGAAATTCCTGAAGACCTCAAGTCGTGGGTATCTATCGAATCGATTAAGAATAACTCAAAGAGCGCTACCGTAATCTTCAACATCGCTAAGAACGAAGGCGGCGACCGTGAAGGTAAGCTCGTGTTCACCACTACCGATGGCAAGAAGAACTACACTGCCGAAACATCGTTCTCGCAGAAGGGTTCTATCATTGCTGCCACAGTGGCTGACATCCTTGCAGCAGAAGTAGGTAGCACTATCTATCGCGTAACCGGTATGGTGCTCACCGTTGACTCTAAGTATGGCAACAACATCGACATCTGCGACTGGTCGGGCAAGATTTACTCTTACAAGACCGGCAACTGCACCGATGTAGTTAAGGTGGGTGACATCATCACTATGACAGGTAAGCGCGGCGAATACAAGGGCCCACAAATCGTGGAAGGTGTGGTTGAAGAAGTTTTGGCTTCTACCATCACTAAGACTCTTGCTGAATTCGTAGCACTTGACGACAACGATGGCAACACTTACTGCGTGAAGGCTGTAGTTAAGCAAGTGAAGAACGATAAGTATGGCAACATGGTATTGGAAAGCGAAGACGGCACAGTAACAGCTGAAACTTACGGCTGCTATGGCGTATGGGGCAACACTGGTGCTGATGCTCAATACTTCGTTAAGGGCCGTGTGGCAGCAGGCGATATCATCACTATCGTGGGTGGTAAGAGCTCACACAATGGCACTGTTCAGATGAAGAACGCATATTGCGTGGCTATCGAAAAGGCAGCAGAATAATTCATAGTTGCACTAATCATTTAATCCTATATCTTATGGCGGGATTTGCTCCAAGTGGCAAATCTCGCCATTGTTTTATCCCGGCGCCAATACATTATGCCGAATTTTTGGCGTTTTACTTCGATTCTGCGCAGATTTCGCTCTGATTTTCCCGACCTTGTGGTGAAAATAAGTGTGCTAAGGCGATAAATTTTGCGGTGACGGATGCGATTTAACGAAATTGTTTTGTATCTTCGTAAGATGATGAACGCCGCTGGGCGCTCGTGATTAACAACCATAAAAAATGAGGTTATGAAAAGTGTATTTAAGTTTCTTTGCAGCATAGTTGTAGGCATGCTCGTGGGATTCGGGCTTGTGATGGCAGGATTTGCCGTGTTTTCCGACAAACAGGTGTCGGACTTGGTAGGCGCCATGGCATCGGTGAGTATGGTGGTGTCAATGATAGCGTCATTCATAGCTGTGCTGCTTGCTCTCGTTGTTCAGACGCTGATTCACGAAGCCGGACACTTGCTTTTCGGACTTCTAACAGGCTATCGGTTTGTGTCGTTCCGCATCTTTAACTTCACCATCATAAAAAGCGGTGGACACCTTGCAGTGAAGCGCTTTTCGGTGCTGGGCACAGCAGGGCAATGCCTAATGGCGCCGCCAACCGGCGTGCCGCTTCACCAAGTGCCCTATGCGCTATATAATTTCGGTGGCGTTATCGCCAACGTCATCACCGCCACTATTGCGCTCATAGCGTTGCTTGCCTTGGAAAGCAGTCAGCGTGATGCCTTTATTGTGATGTTCCTGTCGTTTATGGTGCTTATCGGGCTGGTTTACACCTTTCTCAACGGTATTCCCATGAAAATAGGAGGTATGCCAAATGATGGATATAATGGGCTGTATCTTGGACGCCACGCCAATAGCCGTGTGTGCTTCGGCAGGCAACTCATGGTGAGCGAGCAGGTGCAAAATGGTGTGCGCCCCGGCGAAATGCCCGACGAATGGTTCGAAATTCTCGATATAAACCTTGCCGACCCGATGCAATTAGCCTTGGCAAACATGAAAGCCTCGCGCCTAATCGACAAATTTGAGTTCGATAAAGCTCTGCAAGAATTTGAGAAACTTCGCGAACCGTCGAGGAAATTTACCATCTTTAGCCGTGAAATAGATTGCGAATTGGTGTTTCTGTATCTCGTTACGGGCAATGTAGATAAGGCCAAAGAGATTTACACTAAGCAGTTGGAAAGTTATGTGAGGCAGTATGCTAAGACTATGTCGTCGAAGGACCGCGTGCGCTTTGCCCTTGCCCTCTATGCCGACGGCAACCCCGAGCGAGCCCTCCGCCTAATCAACAACCTAAAGAATCACGCCCACTGTTACCTCTTCCAAGGCGAAGTAAATAGCGACCTCGCCATCATGGAGCACCTGCTAAGGCAAAATGCGTAGTCTCAAAAAGAGCGTGACTTTATCGGCATAGTCGGCTAATGCGGGAAAATAATCCTATCTTTGCATTAAATCAATCCCAAAAGCAATGAATATGTGTAAAAAAATACGATTTGGAGTGGTCGGCACTAATTTTATTACCGACTGGGTAATAGCAGGTGCCAAAGAGGATGCGCGATTTGAACTCGTGGCGGTGTGTTCGCGCACCGAGGAACGCGCGCGTGAATTTGCTGCAAAGCACTCTATTCCGCTCACTTTCACCTCGCTCGAGGAGATGGCTAAGAGCGATGCCATCGATGCCGTCTATATAGCTACGCCTAACTGCACGCATGCGGCTTATAGCATTCTGTGCATGAATCACGGAAAACATGTGTTGTGTGAAAAGCCGTTGGCGTCGAATGCCCGAGAGGTGCAAAGCATGATAGATGCCGCCAAGCGCAACGGTGTGGCTCTGATGGAGGCGATGATAGCCACGCTCAACCCAAATTTCGACATTATTCGCAAGCATATAGCCGATGTGGGCACTGTGCGACGCTACTTCGGCAGCTATTGCCAATACTCCTCGCGCTACGATAAATATAAAGAGGGCATTGTGCTCAATGCCTTTAAGCCCGAACTCTCTAACGGTTCGGTGATGGACATCGGCGTATATACCATCTATCCTATGGTGGCTCTTTTCGGCAAGCCAGAAAGCATCACAGCGCAAGGGGTGCTGCTGAGCACTGGCGTAGATGGTCAGGGCACTGCCACGTTCCGTTACCCGGGCATTGAGGCATCGGTGGCGTTCTCCAAGATTGCCGATTCCTATCTGCCGGGAATTATCGATGGCGAAAAGGCATCGCTGGTAATCGACAAGATTCAGACGCCCGAGAGCGTGGTGCTGCGCAATCGTAAGGGTCAGCAGGAAATAGGCGTTAAGTTCGACCACGACATATACTACTATGAGGTGGCTGAATTTATCGACCTGATAATGAACAAAAAGCAGCAGAGCGACATTAATTCATGGGCTACGAGTCTTGCCACGATAGAAATCATCGAGGAGATTCGTCGCCAAATGGGCGTGGCGTATCCAGCCGACAAACAATAACATATTAACAACTAAAAAAACAATATCAAAACAATGGAAACTTTTCGCGACGTAATCAATAGTGACGGCTTGGTGCTTGTGGATTTCTACGCCACATGGTGCGGCCCGTGCAAGATGATGCACCCAGTGCTCGAACAGCTAAAACAGCAGCTCGGCGACAGAATTCGCATCATAAAAATGGACGTAGATCGCCAGCAGGCAGTGGCTCAGCTCTATCAGGTGCAATCGGTGCCTACCTTGATGCTCTTCCGCAGCGGCAATCAGCTGTGGCGTCAGTCGGGCGCAATGCCGCTGAACCAACTTTCTCAGATTGTGCAACAATACCTTTAATTCGCAATGATAATTATCCGAACTAAAACGCTGCTGATTAGCTTATTGGCAGCAATAATGCTGCTCCTTCCGCTGCAAAGTTCGGCACAAGCCCTCGATTATAGCGACTCCGACCTGTGGTGGGCTTCGGGCAACGGCAACGATAGCGAAATCGACGTATTCTATGTGCTGCCCACCTGCGTGGGTGCGTGGAGCGACGATAGTGGCGCCATGCACTTCAATGCCGACGCCCGCAGCGCTAAGCATCGCAAAGCGTGGTCGCTGTCGTGTGATCTCGCAAAAGAGATTTTCGGCAATGGCACCAATCTATACCTGCCGTATTATCGACAAACCACCTTCGGAAGCCCCGCTACGCCCGCCGCTGCCGACAGTATTCGCGCCATAGCGCGCGGCGACGTGCTTGCCGCTTTCGACCACTATATGAAGCATCACAATGGCGGTCGCCGATTCATCCTTGCCGGATTTAGCCAAGGAGCTTGCCTGCTGGTGGACATAGTGAAATCGCTCAACAAGGAGGAGCTGCATCGCATGGTGGCAGCCTACGCCGTTGGCGGCAATGTGACCAAAGCCGACCTCAAGCACCCAAATGTGAAAGCCGCTCGTGGCGCCACCGACACTGGTGTGATAGTGTGCTTCAACTCGTGGGCTAAGATGAACGGCGAGAAGCCCCACAATGTGCTATTCCCTGACAATGTGCTGTGCATCAACCCTATATCTTGGAGCAATTCCACTCGCCCAGCAGTGCTGCTGCCAGCCGACGCTCAGCCCAAGAGCCACGACCCACATTTCCCCTATGGCACAGCCGTTGTGCCAGCCACAGAACACCGTGCTGTGACAGTGGCTGTGGATAAAAGCAACCACATGCTTATGGTTGATGGCATCGATCCCGCAGTGTATGCCCTGCCAAGCATGAGCAACTACTTCCCGCTCGGTAGTCTGCATCTGCAGGAACTTTTCTTCTATGCCGATGCTCTAAAAACCAATGTAGCAGTCCGCTCCAAGGCATCAAAACGCCGCTAAATGTTAAATAAATGTTAAAATAGAAAAAGCCTCTTGACTCGTCCCTTAGGTAAGGCTATAACTTCGCAGTCGTGATAAAAAACTTTGCGCAAAACTAATTATTACACAATGAACAAGAAGTATAAAATCGGAGAATTTTCAAAACTCTGCAGGGTGACGGTCAAGACGCTTAGGCACTACGAAGAACAAGGCTTGCTGCTCCCCGATGAGATAGACAGCTGCTCAGGCTACCGCTACTATACACTCGGTCAGGCGGTTCGCCTCAATCGCATTTTGCATCTCAAGCAGCTCGGACTGTCGCTCGAGGAGATTCGCAACGTGTTCGACAGCCAATCGGGGCAACCCGACATCGACACCGTGATGCGAAAGATAGAGCATTGCAGCGCCGAGATTGAGCGCCTCAATCATCAACTGGCACAACTGAAGAGCCTGCTTGAAATCTCCACAAACACACAGAAAATGAGCGAATTTGAAATTAAAACCATCGCGGCACGCAAGGTGGCAAGCCATCGCCGCGTTATCGAATCTTACGATTTGCTTGGCTCGATATGCGTTAACGTAATCGGTCCGGAAATGATGCGCGTGGGATGCACTTGCCCCGAACCTCAATACTGCTACACCGTAGAGCACGATGCCGAGCACAAAGAGCACGACATAGATGTGGAATACTGCGAAGCAGTGGGCGAACTTCACGAGGATACCCCAATTCTGCGCTTCTACGAGGCCCCTGCCATACCCAAGGCGCTGTGCTATAAGCACTATGGTCCTTACACCACCTTCTCCGACTCGATGGCTAAAGTGCTGAAGCACATTGAGGAGGAAGGACTTCAGATAGTGGGTGCTCCGCGATTCTCTTACATCGACGGCATTTGGAACAAGGAAAACGAGGCTGAATGGCTCACTGAGATACAAGTGCCTGTAAAATAACGCACAACACTGATTTTTCCCCTAAAGTGAATAGTAGAGGCGTGCCAAGAGCTGCTGTAGGCTCTTTTGGCATGCCTCGTTTGCTTTTTTCGCCCCGTTTTGCTAACTTTGAGCATTGTAACCCACAAAATCTATGAATTATGAACAGCATCACTCTCACTCGACGCATAGCGACTCTGATTTTGGCAGCATTTATGCTTTGTGCTTGCAGCCGAAAATCGGGTTGGCAACTTGTATGGCAAGACGAATTCAACGGCGACTCAATCGATTATACCGCTTGGAGCCACACCGAACGCGGCAAAGCCGACTGGCAAAACACGCAGACCAGCGACCCTCGCTGCTACGAGATGCGCAACGGATGCCTGGTGCTCAAAGGAATAGTTAACGACAATTTAGAGGCTGACACAGCCCACTACCTCACCGGCGGCATCGTGAGCAAGGGCAAACACGCCTTCGACGGCGGCCGCATAGAAGTACGCGCCAAGTTGCAAGCTGCCAAAGGCGCTTGGCCAGCCATCTGGCTACTGCCGTTCGACACCGAGAAATACCGCTGGCCTAATGGCGGCGAAATCGACATCATGGAGCGCCTTAACCACGACACAATAGCCTATCAGA
>CALZAF010000022.1 GCA_945612775.1 uncultured bacterium
GTGCCGGTTACGGTGATGATGTGCGACTTGCCTTCGAGATAGCTCTTATTGTTGCCGCTCACTGCCGATGGGGCGAGTCGCTCCACAGCTATGCGGTAGCCGTCGCCCGACTGAACTTCGTAGCTGCCGGCGTCGCACAGCAGCGCGTCGCTCTTGCCCAATGCATCGAGGTTGGCTGCTATGCTAAACTGCATGATGCCGGTGGCGCGGTCGCCTTCGCATCGCTCAAGGCGCAACTTCTCATCGCGGGCTATGCGATAACGGCCCTTGCTGCCTTCCCAATTTGGCAAGATAGCCACCTCAACCTCGCGTTCGGGCTGATTGAAGCGATAGCTATGCTCTGCAGCGCCGATGTTCACAAATCTCGCATATTCCTGTGCGCCCATCATGCGGTCCATCACTCGGCTGTCGGCTATCACAAACACATAGAACGGGCGGCGTCCGTCATAGCGATATTGCCCCTCGTGGCAGGTGTAATACTGTCCATGATACGAGCCCGAGAGCTTCGACACTATCACCGACTTGCCGGGATACTGGCGGAACACGCTGGTGGCGAGGCTGTTCTCCTCGTTGAATATCTTATCCACACTCACATTCTTTGCCTCGCGAGGCGAATATATCATGTCGGTAATCAGCACACTCACCTCATTGGCTTTCTGACTGCGAAGCAGACTCGCAAAAATCTCGCCGAAGTCGGTGTAGGCTGCATTGCCCACATTGGCGGTAGTGGCATATATGTTCTTGTCCTTCAGGAACTCATCCACACTGCCGCTGTAGTCATACACCCCATCGTTCACTATATATATTTTCCGTTCCGAGCCTGGGAAGAAGTTTATAAGGTCGTTCACCGCCTTCTTCAGTTCGCCGCCTCCGCCCTGAGTGTCGTAGGGAGTCATCGAACCGCTGCGCTCCAGATACACGCTCAGCGCCAACTGCTTATCGCCGTAGGCTGTCACATCCCAGTGGCACGCCGGACGCAGCCCGGCTCCGATAGTGTTAATCATCTCATTCACAGCCTCCACATTCACATCGCCCGCCTCGGTAAGATACTCAGCATAGGCGCGCTCATCGCCGCGGATTATCTCGCACAGCTGTCCGAAGCTCGCCTCAGTAGTGTCGCCGCGAAGCAGCATAGTGCGCACTGTCTTATTCAAGCCGCCACCGCCGCAGCCAGTCATTCCAAGCCCAGCCACCGCCATCACAGCCAATATCATCGATTTTTTTATCTGCATCATAGCCAATTTTTCGTTTATAATAGTCTTAAACATACAAAGATACGGAATTAATGCCTAAATCACCGACTTTTTCCCAGAAAAAGCACAGCAAAAGCCCCATTCCCCAAATTTTTGCCCCATCTTCGCCCCATCTACCACCCATTAGACGCCCCACCACCCCCAAAAAGTTGCACCCAAGCACTCCCAATCTCGAAAAAAGAACAGAAAAATCGCGATATTATGCAATCCACCAAGGCGAAATAAAACATTTTCCACCCAGCGAGTGGAAAATCTTTCCGCAAATGCAGAAATCCACTTTGATTTCCTGGAATAATTTAGATTATTTTCTATATTTGCATAGACAAAGTTGTCAGCAACACGCACAATTTACCTTTAGTAAGTTTTTTAACCGAACAATCTATTTGCGAATATATGAAATTGGAAAAAGGGTCATACGAAAATTTAATCACAAAGGAGCTCAAGACCGATATCGAATACGCCGAATTAGAGGGTTTTGTATGTAAAAAAGAAGATATCGACAGTGCAGAATCACCCAATATGTTTGCCACCCATGTCAGCCGTCTTATACAGAATCGACTTTCTGATGAGGAGATGACTATGGAGGAGCGTTCTGAATTTGTAAATAGATTAATAAACCTTCTTGACACCGACAGCGATGAACTTATTGAGGATAGCAAGCAAATGCTGACTGCTGTGTTGTCAGACCAAGAAGCAGCACGAAACCGAGCCACAGGCAAAGAGATTATTCGTCCTCTAACTGGATTTCGAACAAGCAACCTGTTCACTGGAGGTCAAAGCAAAGTGCCTCTAAATGTGGAGTTGCTGCGCGACATAGCGAGCGCCGACCGAATAAGCATTTTAGTGTCGTTTTTACGAATGTCGGGCGTAAATCTCATTTTTGATGCCCTTAAGGAGTTCTGCAACGACCCTAATCACAAACTTAGAATCATCACCACCACCTACTGCAATGCCACCGAGGCAAAAGCTGTGGAGCGCCTTTCTAAACTGCCTAATACAGAAATCAGGATTTCTTATCAGACTCAAATAGAGCGTCTGCACGCAAAATCATACATATTCGAGCGCAATTCAGGGTTCAGCACAGCATATATCGGTTCGTCAAACCTCTCGAAATCAGCTCATACCGACGGTTTGGAATGGAATATACGAGTTACAAATGTTGAAAATCCACATATTATCAAAACGGCTCTTGCCACATTCGACATTTACTGGAATAGCCCAAATTTTGAAGATTTCGCAATCGGCGGAATTGAAAAATTGCGCAAAGAACTTTTAAACGAGCAAAGCTACGCCAATAACAACTATGAATTTCTATCAAGATTCAGTATTCTCCCCCACCAAAAGCAGATTCTCGACAAACTCGAGATTGTTAGAGACAATGGCGTTAAGCGCAATTTGATAGTAGCAGCTACTGGTACTGGGAAAACTGCGATTTCAGCATTCGATTACAAAGTGTTTTGCAACGACAAATCGCATGGCGATCGAATCCTTTTTGTGGCGCACAGAGAGGAAATCTTAAAACAGGCTCGGCGAACCTACCAAAGCGTATTAATAGATTCCAATTTCGGAGAAATATGGGTCGGCGGTTACAGGCCAGCTAACGGCATCGACCATCTATTTATATCTGTCCAAACCTTTAACTCTAAATACGATGACGTATTTAGTAAATTAAGTGCCGACTACTACGACTATATAGTAATCGACGAGGCTCACCACCTTGTAGCCGACAGCTACCGTTCTGTTTTAAGCCACTTTACTCCAAAACTGCTCATCGGGCTTACCGCTACGCCAGAACGTATGGATGGCGTTAGCCTATTGCCCGATTTCGACAATCAGATAAGCGCCGAAATTCGACTTCCTGCAGCTCTGGAAGAAGGTCTTTTAGCTCCATTTCAATATCTCTGCATCAGTGATAATACCGACTTGACCAGTGAAGATTTGATGCAAGGAAACAAATATATCGCCACAAAACTTACCGACAAGTTATGTAACGAAGAACGTGTTTCACTGATTATTGACCGTCTTAACTACTATCTTCCTGACGAAACAGCATGCAAAGCTCTCGGATTCTGTTCAACAAAAGAGCATGCTCAATATATGGCACAACAGTTCTTAAATCAAGGACTTAAAGCCGATTATCTCACTTCCGACAAAAGTTCGGAACGAGACAAACTCAACAAGCAACTTGCTAATGGCGAAATCAACTATCTTTTCGTAGTAGATATTTTCAATGAAGGCGTCGACATTCCTGAGGTTGACACTGTATTATTCCTTCGTCCAACCGAGTCTTTAACGATATTTCTCCAGCAGCTCGGTCGTGGACTTCGCCTTGCCCCCGGGAAACGCCAGCTTACAGTTTTCGACTTCGTGGCTCAACTTAATGCAAAATACGATTTTACCAGTCGTTTCAGGAGTCTTGTAACTAAGCCACATATTAGCGTAATCGACCAGCTGAAATACGGCTTTACCTTTTTACCTCGAGGCTGCAGCATACACTTGGAAGAAATGGTCCAAAAGGTTGTCCTTGAGAACATCAAAGCTGCAATCTACAATAAGAATCGACTGGTGCGCGAACTCCGCGGTTACGATCATGAACCTACGATTAAAGAATTTATCAACAATAACGGCCAAGACGTAAGGCTTTTATATAAAGGCAATAATTGCTGGACAAGCCTTAAACGTGAAGCCGGGTTTGAGAGCTGTAAGTATGACGATGATGAATATACCAAGACTTTCACTAAGGGTATTTCAAGGTTGATACACGCAAATAGTGTAGATTATCTTAGGTTTGTAAAACGAGTTATAGCCGACCCTAACAATGTTTCTTTCGCCAACGAAAAAGAAAAGACATTTGGGGTTATGCTGTACTATGTGCTTTACAATAACGTCATCTCCCACTACAATTTCGAGAACATTCAACAGGCCTTCGCCAAATTGTCGGAATATGCCCCATTTATCAGAGAAATTAACGAACTTGTCGACTACCTTCTTGAGAATATTTCAAACAAAACATTTGCTGTTAATGAAGGTATGCCCGAGGCGTTAGAACAATATGGATGCTATACTCGCGCTGAAATTTTAACTATTTTCGGAAAACAAACCGAACGGAAAACCACATCGAGCCAAACAGGCTTATTCGCTATCAATGAATTAAATACAGAGTTATTCTTCGTTACTTTAAACAAATCAGACAAGGATTTCTCGGCTTCTACCATGTACGACGACTACATAATCAACGAGAACCGATTCCATTGGAAATCTCAAAACAACGAGTCGCACGAAGGCAGAGGCAGCAGATTTGTTAACCAAAAAAGCAACGGCAAAAAGTTCGTCCTATTTGTCCGCGAAAACAAGACCGATGGTTTTGGCAACACTTGTCCATTCTATTGTTTTGGCCTTGTAGATTACATCTGCTCACGCGACAATAAGCCTATGGGTATCGATTGGCAGCTTCATCATCCTATTTTACCACAATTCATTCAAGCCATTTAACAATGAAGCACTACAGGGTAGTCTGCGCTTTAGTAATTGCAGGAAATCGCGTACTATGTATGCGCAAAGGCGAAACGAGATACGCCTACACATCGCATCGTTGGGAGTTTCCTGGTGGCAAAATTGAGCCAAATGAAACTCCCCAGCAAGCTCTTCACCGTGAATTGCTGGAAGAAATGGATTTTGATGTGGTTGTAGGTAAAGAATTAACCACAATACATCACCATTATCCCGATTTCGAGATTACAATGACGGCCTTTCTTTGCACTTCATCTTCCACAAACTTCCGTCTAAAAGAACATAAAGAATCCATTTGGGCCACTAAAGAGACAATGGCCTCGCTAAACTGGTGCGAAGCCGACATACCTATTATGAAAGAGGTGATTAAGCATCTTTAGCCTAAAAAATGGCATAGTTTATTTAGAAAGCGAAAGGCATAGTAGAGAGTGCTATCCAACTCCACGGTTTTGCCAAAAAATCTGCGGCCTTATCCGTTACCTGTGGCAATTGGGTGTTAGTGAATATGTGGTTCACGGGTAGCGGAGGTGGTTTTGTTTGATCATTTTTAGGTCTTGGGGCTTTAAGCCGATTTCATTGAGTCGGCAGGGCTCGTTGTGGTCGTTAAGATAGTAACGTTCTGGGGCTGAGAACGATGGCGAGCATAGCGACAGCGAGTCGCGGCGATATTCGGAGCGAATGCCCGAGAGTCCGAGCAGAGTGTGAAACACCACTTGGTTAGAAGCGATGGGCTGCATCACGTTGCTGCGCAGAGCGCCATCTTCCACAGGGTGATGCTCGGCATATTCCGACGAAGTCCACACCATGAACGGCACGCGCAGCTGATAGTAGCTCGGCACCGGCGAGGCGTGCATATAGCGGTGGCGCTCGTCGTCGTAGAGGTCCTCGCCGTGGTCGGAGAGATACATCACGCAGGCGCTGCCGCCTATCGAGTCGGCAAGTGCTATAACGTCGCCAATCAGGCGGTCGGTGTAGCGGATAGAGTTGTCGTAGGCATTGACCATCACGTCGCGGTTGCGATAGCCTATGGTGGTGATGCGGTCGGGCACAAAGTGGCGGTCGGCAGCCGGATATCGGTCGCTATAGTTGAAGTGCGAGCCGTAGGTGTGCAACACCACAAAACGCTTGCGAGCGGTGGTGTCGGCGAGTTCGGCACGCAGGTGAGTGAGCAGCACGTCGTCGCTCACATTGGCGTCGGCAGGCATCTGAGCCTTTACGAACACGCTATGCTGCGCCTCCTGCCCGAAAAAGTCGATAAACGAACGATTAGGCCGCTGATTTGAGAAAAATGCGGTGCTAAATCCGGCCTCGTTGAAAGCCGTAATCACGCTCTTCTGCACATATATGCTATCGAAGTTCTCAGCCGATACGGCAGAGAGAATCATCGGCACGCTCTTGTGGGTGACATTGGCTTGGGTGAGCGCGTCGTGGAACACGCATAGGCGTTGGTTGGCAGAGAGTCGCGGCGTGGTGTTGCGCTGATAGCCATATACGCCGAAATTGTCGGCTCGGGCTGTCTCGCCTATCACCAGAATATATGTCTCGCGCTCGTCGGCGCTGTGTGTTGGCACGGCATCGAATGTGAAGTGCTTAGAGGTGTGGGCATACATATTGGTGCGCACCGTGCGGTGGATGGCTATGTCGAGGTTGTCGAGCACATTCACGGGATAGATATCGTTGATAAACGAGAACTTATTGACCGAGAAATAGCACGACACGAGCATCACAGCGCCGATGAGCAATCCGTAGGTGGCATATTTGCGATGTCGATAGATGAAATGCCGAGTGAGCGGCTTGTGATAGAACGACACCACGCTATAGAACATGATGGGCACATACACAGCCACCACAAAGAGCACGGCAGGCAGAATGCCGCCAAGCTGCTCGCCAGCCTCGCTGACGTTGGTGGTGAGGAGGTTGAGAAACATATCTACGGCGAGAATCGCCTCGCCATACATGTCGAGAAGCACTATCTGGAACGCGTCGAAAAACACGAATAGAAAGAGGATGTAGAACATCTTGCCGGGCCGCTTGGCGAAGGTCATCACCATCCACCAGATGCTCACAGGCAGCACCACGTTGCACACACGCGCTATCAGCGGCGTGGGCTCGGTGAAAAACAATATGAAGTTGGGCAGCGACAGAGCCGCTACACAAAGCACGAAGAGCAATCGCTGATTGCACTTGATGTGCCTCATCCATGTTTCGAATCGTTCAAAAAGCCTCATTTACGTTAAACACAAATCCGCTCTGACCGCCCTTGCCGAAGCCGTAGTCGAGTCGGACATTTACATTCTTCTTAAATTCCCATCGGAAGCCCACACCGAAGTTGGGCAGCACCTGCTTGAAGGAGGTGCGGTCGTGAAACACGCTGCCGGCTCCGCCCCACACGGTGATGCCGCTGCGTTTCCACACATGCTGGCGCAGCTCCACCTGTGCTGCCACCGCATGCTTGTCGCGATAGCGCGCCTCGTAGTAGCCGCGCATCACATACGATCCGCCCAAGGTTGCCATCATCTCCCACGATGGAGTGCCGAAGTTGAAGGTGCCCTTCACCTGCTCGGCAAGAATACCGCCCTTCCAGAGTCGCTGATAGGCACTCGCCGTAATCTCGGTGGTGCTGAAGGCGTAGTCGTTGCCCAAGAACGCCGGGCGGAACATCTGGGTGGCGTTGACATACACTCCGCGGTGCGGATTGGTGACATTGTCGCGCGAATCGTATTGCAAACTCACACCCACACCGAAGTTGTGGAGCTTGAGAGCCTGACCATGATAGAGATGCATCTTTTCGGGGTCGATATCATAGGCCTTGAGCACCATTCCAGCCATGCGGGGACCCAAGTAGAGCCCATCCACCAAGCGGAACAGGAATTCGGCGTCGAATTTGCCCATGAGGGTCTTCATCTCGGTCTCGTTATCATCTACGCTGCACTCATCGTAGCCCACGCCCCAATATTTGGTTGGGAAATACTTAAATCGTGCGTCGTAGTTGAGTCGATAGCGGTCGTCGGGAAAGAAATTATTGCCTTCAACGCCCACCATCACCATTCCCACCACCGAAGCCGTGGTGTAGATGGTAACGTTCGACGGTTGCATAGCAGCATCGCATCCGCTCATTCGGTAGAGTCCACTACCCATCACGCCCACAGCAAAACTGGTGCTGTTGGTGTAAGAAGGACCTCCGATAAAGCTGATATCGAATTTTTTATTCTTATCCGTCTTGTTGCTCTCGGCGAAATAATTGATAAATCGCTGAACTATCGACGGACGTTTCCCTAATGTCGTTGAGTCGGTGTTTTCTGCCACTTGTTGTTCGGGGGTTTGGCTGAGCGCCGGTATGCTGTCCTGTGCCGAAGCCCATAGTGCGCAAATAGTCACGAGAAACACCGCTATAAATAGTCTAAATCGTGCCATATATCGTATCTTCAATGCAAAGGTACGCCTACGGCAATTCATAAATGGTCATTTTTATGTTAACAAAGTGAAACATGGACAATTTGGAATAGTCTTTGCGAAAAAACGACCACTAAAATGCAGCAAAAAAGCTCCGCCATAGCCATTTTGACCACAGCGGAGCTGAAAAACTTTATTGTGCGGGCTCGGCGGCGCCGATAAGCACCCTATTTTTATATCTTCACATTCTTGAAATAATAGTCGAGCACGTCGCTTGCTGCCACAAATGAGCTTTGGCGCGCCGAAAGCACCATCTGCTTCTTGGCTGCAAGCATTTCCTCGATTACGGGGTTGGTGTAGAAATGGCGTTTAAGCTGCTCATTTATAGTCTCATACATCCAATATTTCTCCTGCTGGCGGCGGCGTTCTTCGAAGTAGCCGTTTTTGCGCACAAACTCGAAATATTCGTCGATCATCTGCCAAACCTCGTCGATGCCGAGTTCGTAGTAGCCCGAATAGGTGAGCACCTTAGGGCTCCAGCCGCTTGGCGGCATAGGGAAGAGATGCAATGCGCTACGGAACTGAGCAGCAGCCAGTTTGGCGCGCTCCACGTTGTCGCCGTCGCACTTGTTTATCACTATGCCATCTGCCATCTCCATGATGCCGCGCTTAATGCCCTGCAGCTCGTCGCCTGTGCCGGCAAGCTGTATGAGCAGGAAGAAGTCCACCATTGAGTGCACAGCGGTTTCGCTCTGACCCACGCCTACGGTTTCTACAAATATGTTGTCGTAGCCGGCAGCCTCGCACAGCACTATGGTCTCGCGGGTCTTGCGGGCCACACCGCCCAGCGAACCAGCCGATGGGCTGGGACGGATAAAGGCATCTTTCTGCACCGAAAGCTTCTCCATGCGGGTCTTATCGCCCAAAATCGAACCCTTGGTGAGCTCGCTGCTCGGGTCGATGGCAAGCACGGCAAGTTTGCCGCCGCGATTGATCACATGGAGTCCGAACACGTCGATCGACGTACTCTTGCCAGCGCCTGGCACACCGGTGATGCCTATGCGCTTGGAGTTGCCGGTAAATGGCAAGCACTTCTCTATCACCTCCTGCGCGAGTGCCTGATGCTCAGGCAGCTGACTCTCAACGAGCGTCACAGCCTGACCCAGCATCGTCACATTGCCCTTGCGGATGCCCTCCACATATTCGGCAGCGGTGATGTTGCGTCGGCGAGGACGCGCCTTGAGCTTGAGATAGGGATTGGTCATTGGCGGCTGAGCCACGCCCTTATTTACCGTCAGACTGGCAAATTCCTCGCTGTTTTCGGGATGCTCGATGGCGTTGTGATTGGCATCGTGATCCTTCATATTGCTATAGTCGAAATCGTGTTGTTCCATATAGTTTGTTTTTATGTTTTATTCTAAGGTATTTATTGTCATAGGCTTCGGTCGAGGATTCCCACCACGCGCACGGTGCGAATGGGGTGAATCGGGTCGCCGGTCATGATGGTTATAGGCTCGTTGACGAATCCGCCCTCTATGCGTGCCACATCGAGACTGATGGTTACTTCGGCGCTCTTGCCGGGACGCACTTCAGTGGCGCTGCAGTCGATGCCGATAACGCGTTCGGCGGTGCTATAGATGCGGCGAATAGGCAGCGTGCTGCGTCCGGCATTGCCTATGCGCAGCGTCCGGCTCACGCGCTCGGTGGCTGGATTGATGGTGCCGAAGTCAAGCGTTTCGGTGTCGATGGTGGCTATCGGCGCATTGTTCATCTGCTCGGTGGTCCAGTCGTCGAAGTTCTCCACTATTGTGCCTATCACGCTTATCGTGCTCTGGGCAGCGGCGTCGCCATGCAGCGGCGTTGCCGAGATGGCTATACTGTCGCTCACCAAGCCCCATTGGTTGCAATCAAAACTATTGAAAAACGCCGAGATGGTGCAAAGGCTGAATGGCGGCACATACGAGGGGAACGCCTCCAGCGTTACGTGAGCAGGCATGTGGTCAAACTCCACCCTTATGGTGTCGGCGCTATTGTTATAAGCCCCGATGTAAGCCATCTTAGATGCGCCGCTCTTCACCTCGCCGAAAGGGATATTGCGCGAATCCATATATAGCGCGCCCACATTGTCGGGGTAGATGGTGCGAATGGTGTTCTCTGAGGCAAGCACATTGCCGCGAATGGTGAGCGTAACCTTGCGCTCGGCGGTGTTGGTAAGCACAAAAGCTTTTTTCGAGAAGGTGCCAACGGCTCCTGTAGCGTGATACTGCAGCATCACCACCGCCGTGTCGCCCGGTGCAACCGGGGTCTGGGTGTATTGGCTTGTGGTGCATCCGCAGGTGGTGACCACATTGGTTATTATAGCCGTGGTGTCGCCCTCGTTCACGGCGCGGAACTTGCAACCCACGCGCTTCTGCTCCTCGGAGAACGTGCCGAAGTCGTGCTCTGTCTCAAGCCAACGGAATGCTCCCTGTGCCGCCGCTGAGAGGCTGCACAGTGCCGCTACAAGCGATATGATGAGTGTTCGTTTCACAGTCTATCGGCGCAGTTATTTGTTTTTGCCTTCTTCGTTAGGAATCACCGACCCTTCGATGTAGAGCACATAGTTACTCTTTTTGCCGTTCATCTTCACCGTCACCTTCTTCAGGAACGGACCGGGACGGCCTATGGGGTTATAAGTAACCTTGATTTTGCCTTTTTTGCCCGGCTTGATAGGTTTTTCGGGATATTCGGGGCGGGTGCATCCGCACGAAGCGGCCACTTTGGTTATTACCAGCGGTGCGGTGCCTACGTTCTCAAACTCGAAGTAGCACGACACCGGACCCTTCGCCTCGCGAATAAAGCCAAAGTCGTGGCGTGTCATATAGAACAAAGCCTCAGCCCTGCCCTCAGTAGTTTCGGTTTTATCTTTGCTCGATGCCACGGCAGCCGTTGCCACGCAGGCAATCGCCACAGCGATAAATGCTTTCAATATAGTTTTCATATTGCAATACGGTTTTGTAAACAAATTTCACCCGAGTAAGAGCCACTGCCCCACTCGCTCCACAAAAGTAAGGAAAATAAGGCACATTTCGCCCACACCAACATTTAATTATCCTAAAAATCCCAATTTCTCCCCCCAGCCACCCCCCGAACCACATTTCTTATAACACATATGCCCGTCTTTAACCGAACACCGATTGCACCCCCTCGCCGAACTCCTTTATTAACACAGATAACACAATGCTTTCGCAGATTTTCACATCTCGTGAGAATCCGAGAAACTATTTTTTGTGAAAATCTGTGTTCTTCAAGTAGATTTGCATTTCCCAAGAATGTGGATTTAGATTATTTTCGGTGTTTCGGCGCTCATTTTCATTTCTTTGTTGTATCTTTGCGAAAAAGAGAAACCTAAAACCTATGCGTACCATAACGAAAAGTATATTATTCCTAATCATTATGATAGTTACAGCGGCAGGGGCTAATGCCGGCGCACCGAGTGGCGACAAAGGCTTTGTGACAGTGCAGAATGGCGAGTTTATGCTCGATGGCAAGCCTTATAGATTTATCGGCACCAATATGTGGTATGCCTCGATATTGGCATCGGAAGGTGAAGGCGGCAACCGCAAGTTGCTGTGCCGCGAACTCGACCGCCTGAAGAAACTCGGCATCACCAATCTGCGCATCATGGTGGGCGCCGATGGCGAGGAAGGCCTCACATCGCATGTCCGACCGGTGTTGCAGAAGGCTCCCGGCGTATATAACGACACTCTGCTGCAGGGGCTCGATTATCTGCTCGTGCAGATGGAGCGCCGTCAGATGAAGGGCGTGTTCTACCTCACCAATTCGTGGGAATGGAGCGGCGGCTACTCAGCCTACTGCGAGTGGGCTGGCTTGGGCAAGGCGCTCATTCCGCGCGTAGATGGCTATAAGGAATATGTTAACTATGTGAAGCAATTTGTGAGCAACGACAAGGCCAAGGAGATGTATCTCCGCCATGTTCGCACCATAGTGGGCCGCACCAACAGCATCACCGGCAAGCCCTACAGCGAGTCGCCAGCCATCATGGCTTGGCAGATAAGCAACGAGCCGCGCGCATTCAGCCGCGAAGGGCTCGACGACTTCGTGGATTGGCTGCTAACCACCGCCCGCACTATCAAGAGCATCGACAAACGCCACCTCGTATCCACCGGCAGCGAGGGCAAATATGGATTTGAATTTAGCCTCGACCATTGGACAAAAGTGCACTCTGCGCCCGAAATCGACTATGCCATCATACACATCTGGCCTGTGACTTGGCGATGGATTCGCCGCGACGAGGTGTTTACCAGCGTGGATCGTGCCTGCTCGATGAGCAAGAAATACATCACCCAGCATCGCGACGCCATCAAGCCATACGGCAAACCGCTTGTGCTTGAAGAATTTGGCTACCACCGCGACGACTTTTCATTCACTCCCGGCTCGCCCACCACGGCTCGCGACCAATACTACGAATACATCCTCAGCATGCTCTGCAACGACGACCTATTGGCCGCCTGCAACTTCTGGGCATGGAGCGGTGAGGCCCGCCCTGCTCACCTATGGTGGGAACCGTGGGACGACTACACCGGCGACCCTGCGCAAGAGGAACAAGGACTTTACTCGGTGTTCGACAACGACAAATCGACCCTCGACGTAATCAAGACCTACACCAAAATGCTCAAAAAAATCAGCAAATAATCAACGAATAAACAACCAATATAAACACAAAAAATCATTATGACTACTTTGAAACCTTTTAAGTTTGAGCCATACCTGAAGTCAGTGCTTTGGGGCGGCGAAAAGATTGCAGAATACAAGGGCATCGTAACCGACCAACACAACATCGGCGAAAGTTGGGAAATCTCGGGCGTTGACGGCCACGAATCGGTGGTAGCCGAAGGCGATGACAAGGGCTTGAACCTGCGCCAAATCATCGAAAAATACAAAGGCGACCTCGTGGGCAACGCAGTGTATGCCAAGTATGGCGACACATTCCCATTGCTCGTGAAGATTATCGACGCCAAGGGCGACCTCTCGGTGCAAGTTCACCCCGACGACACCCTCGCTAAGGCTCGCCACAACAGCTACGGCAAGACCGAAATGTGGTATATCATCGATGCCGAAGAAGGCGCTCCTATATATGCCGGACTCAAGAAGCAAATCGGCCCTGACGAATACGAGAAACTCGTTGCCGAAAACGCCATTATGGACGTTATCGCACGCCACGACTCGCACCCAGGCGACTTGTTCTTCCTTCCTGCTGGACGCATCCACGCCATCGGCGGCGGCAACCTTTTGGCTGAAATTCAGCAGACAAGCGACATCACATATCGCGTATATGACTTCGACCGTCGCGACGCTAACGGCAACCCTCGCGAACTCCACACCGAGCAAGCCAAGGACGCCATCGACTACACCGTTTATCCAGAATACAAGAGCGAATACGACCGCAACGGCAAGAGCGCTACTCCTCTCGTAAAGTGCCAATATTTCGATGTTAAGCGCGAAATCATCGAAGGCGAAAGTACCATCGACGCTTCTGCCGACTCGTTCATGATTATCATGTGCCTCGAGGGCGAAGCCACCATCACCGACAACCTCGGCGGCGTAACCCCAGTTAAGAAAGGCGAATCAATCCTCGTGCCAGCTGTCATAACCAGCATGAAGGCCCAAGGAAACGCCACCTTCATGACCGCCACAGTGTAATCTGACGGAATTTTACCTCAATTTATAATATCACATTCCCCAGGCAGCCCCAAAGCCCCGCCTGGGGATATTTTTATGGATGCCATAGTGGCTATTTCCACATCTCCTAAATGGCGGCGAAGCTAAAATCGGCGAATTTTTGCTAACTTTGCATGCAGATAAACTCTAACTAAAACCCAAACCACATGGCTGAACACTTAGAAATTGCCTCGGGCACTAAAGATGATAAATATAGCCTTCTTTACCGCCAAATAGAGTCGGTAATCGAGGGCGAAAACGACATTATAGCCAATATGGCTAACGTGGCTTCGATGATTCACTTCACCTTCGACTTCTGGTGGACCGGATTCTACCGCGTAGTGGAGGGAGAACTGCATCTGGGTCCTTTTCAGGGTCCGCTGGCTTGCACTCGCATAAAGCACGGCCGCGGCGTGTGCGGCACGGCATGGGCCACTGCCACCACTCAGGTGGTGCCCGACGTGGATAAGTTTCCGGGGCATATAGCCTGCAGCAGTGCCTCGCGCAGCGAGATAGTGGTACCCATGATTAGCGGCGGCGAAGTGGTGGCTGTGCTCGACATCGATAGCCAATACCTTGCCACCTTCGACCACACCGACCAAACCTGGCTCGAACGCATAGTGGCTCTATTAACGCGATAGTCCACATCACAAAAGAAACACAGATAAAACAACAAAATAACACCATACAGCGATGAAACCGATTCTATCGATACTCCTCGCGGCGATATTAGGCATCGCCTCGGCTTTTGCCCAATCGCCTCAACAAGATTTTGAAAAAAATATCCTGCAAAGCGCAAGCAACTATTATGCCTACCCCTACCTCGATGCACCTGCGCCTGCACTCACTCCTGCACCTGCAGGTTATGTGCCGTTTCACATCAATCACTATGGCCGTCACGGCAGCCGTTGGCTCATCGACCCTAAGCAATATCAGCTCCCGGTTGACCAGTTGACCATAGCCGAACGCAATGGCTGTCTCACCGAGCGCGGCAAGCAGGTGCTGGCCCATCTGCGCCAGATTCTCGCCGATTCGAAAGGCCGCCTCGGCGAACTCACCGACAAGGGCGCCGACCAGCATCGCGGCATAGCCCGACGCATGTATCACAACTTCCCCGAGGTGTTTGCCGACACGGCATCGGTCGTGGCGCGCTCGTCGGTGGTGGTGCGCTGCATTCTATCGATGAGCAACGCTCTACACGAACTCTATGCGCTTAATCCCAAGCTGCGCATCTCGGAGGACGCCAGCCAAGCCGATATGTACTACTGCTGCGGCAGCAACAACGATATTATGGACATATTCCGCGCCAAACATCAACCCATGGAGGACTATGTGCTCAACCTCGTTGACCCCACCAACCTAAATAAGCGACTTTTCACCGACCAGCAGTTCGCCGCCGACAGCATCAACGGCAAGCAACTAATGATTGACCTCTGGGACATTACGAGCAATCAGCAGAGCCACTACACCGATGTGCAATTCTACGACCTATTCGACGCCCAAGATGTGATGAATCTGTGGCGTAGAGTCAACACCTGGTGGTATGCCTACAGCGCATATAGCAGCACCAGCAACTATCGCGCACCGCTGCACCAAGCACCGCTGTTGCAGCAATTCCTCACCACAGCCGACGCAGCCGTTGCCAAGGGCGTGCCTCAAGCCACACTTCGTTTCGGCCATGAGTCGTGCCTATTGCCCCTTGCCTGCCTGATGGAGCTTAACGATGCCGGCGCCTACGATGTGCCTTTCGACAGCCTCGCCAACCGCTGGCAGAACTACAAGATTTTCCCTATGGGATGCAATATACAATGGGTGTTTTACAAGAAGCCCGGCAGCGACGACGTGATAATGAAAGTGCTGCTCAACGAGGCTGAAGCCACCCTGCCCATCGAGAGCGACATCAAGCCATATTACCACTGGGCAGACGTGCGCAAATATTATAGCCAAAAGCTCGAATCATTCGCTCAAAATCAGCCCGAAAGCGATATTTTTACCACCGGCAACGGCAAGAAAGTAACCATTTCGCACATCAAGCACGGCACGCTGATGATCGATATCGACGGCAA
This sequence comes from uncultured bacterium, assembly GCA_945612775.1. GTDB lineage: Bacteria > Bacteroidota > Bacteroidia > Bacteroidales > Muribaculaceae > SFTJ01. The sequence goes on from CALZAF010000022.1 coordinate 15,944, forward strand.
ATGCACCATTCACGTCGATCCCGTGGCTAAGGCAGTACGCCCCACCGACTATTCACTCTACCCCAAGGCCGACATTCTGCTCATTACTCACGAACATTTCGACCACTACGACGCCTCTGCGATAGCGCAACTGCGCCATCCGGGCACTCAAGTGATAGCCAATAAATCGACCGGCAAACTAATAGCAGGTGCCACCGTGCTGCGCAATGGTGAGAGCATCACCAGCCACGACATCAACATCACCGCCACAGCAGCCTACAACACCACGCCAAGCCACAAGAAATTTCACAAACGCGGCAATGGCAACGGCTATCTGCTGCAAATCGACGACCTGCGCATCTATATAGCCGGCGACACCGAACCTATCGACGAAATGAAGCAGATCGGCAAGGTGGATGTGGCATTCCTGCCTGTCAATCAGCCCTACACCATGACCGTGGATCAGTGCATCGAGGCAGCACGCATCATTCGCCCTCGCGTGCTCTATCCCTACCACTATGCCGATACCGACATCAGCGCCTTAGCCCCGGCACTCAGCTCCGACGGCATAGAAGTGCGAGTGCGTGCCCTGCAATAAATAGTCACATCGCTGCAAGAACTTTGCTCCTGCCCTATACAGCAGCCTTTTGAGCCGCCCGAATGGCGAAAAGTGTGCTATTTTGGGCAAAAATCGCAAAAAAGTGGCTAAATTGTTTTATTAATTTAATATTAAGCATTAATTTTGCACTTTGTTGAAACAAACAAATTAAAGCAAATCATAGAATTATAATAAAAATGGCAAAAGAAAAAGCTTCACAAACTCGCACTTCGATTGATGAACTCAACGAAAACCTATCGTCGATCGAACAAAAAGTAGAGAACAACAAGAAAATTATCATCTATGCAGCTGCAGCTATCGTTATCATTGCAGCCATAATTTTCGGTTACAAATATCTATATCAGCAACCACGCACCGAAAGCGCTCGCACCGAAGTATGCCAAGCCGACATGTCGCTTGCTATGGGTCAAGACTCTGTAGCACTTGTGCAATACAAGGCTGTTGCTGACAAGTATGGCAACGAAAGCGGCGAACGCGCTGCCCTTCAAGCTGGTATCCTCCTTTACCAAAACGGCAAATACGAAGAAGCCATCACCTACATCAAGAAATATTCGTTCGAAGGCACCATCGTTGGCCCAGCCGCTCAATCACTTCTCGGCGACTGCTACGTTAACCTCGACAAGCTCTCTGATGCCCTTTCGGCTTACGACAAGGCTGTGAAGCTCTCTGGCGACAACGAACTCTACACTCCTCTTTTCATGACCAAGAAGGCTGTAGTTTATCGCGCTCAGAAGGAATTCGCCAAGGAAGCTGAAATCTATCAGACTATCAAGGACAAGTACCCTACTTTCGCTGCTAACTACAACATCGACGTAGATAAGTATCTTGCTCGCGCTAAAAACGAAGCTAAGTAATTAAAACTACTCTAACTTGATATTTTCAAGAGGGAACTTCATCATCGAAGTTCCCTTCTTTGTTATTGCACCTTGCTGCATGCCATTTTGCAGCACTGCATCGGCAATATCGCTTCGCCAGCACAGCCATCAACGCTTGCCGCATAAATAATAATCATGCCGCACTGCACCAGCGAGCGCAAAAATTTAGTAATTTTGCACCCGAATTGGCGCATTAAGCGCCATCTCTACGATATGAATAAAGCGATTTCAAGTATTTTGCGATTTGCAAGAGATTGGACTCTCCCCATTTCGATGATCTCGGGCGCACTTGCCTACTTTGCGTGGGTCAACATCCCCGGACACGAAGCCTATAACGACATTGTAAATCAATCCATAGCATGGATTCAGCCTATTTTCATCTTCGCGATGCTCTTCGTGTCGTTCTGCAAGGTTAAGATTACCGATTTCACGCTCAAATGGTGGCATCTGTGGCTGCTAATCTTTCAGGTGGGCATATTCACGCTGCTCGCCATCGCCGCCACCCTAATCACCAACTACGACGCCGAAGTAGTGGTGCAAAGCGCCATGCTTTGCATGATTTGCCCCACCGCCACCGCTGCTGCTGTGGTTACAAGCCGTCTCGGCGGCAATCAAGCCACACTGGTGAGCTACACCATCATGATAAACCTCGCCGCCGCCATAGCCGTACCGGTGGTGGTGCCGATAGTACACACCGAGGCACACATGCAGTTCTGGCCTGCACTTTGGGCGATATTGGTAAAGGTGTTCCCTCTGCTCATCTGCCCGCTATTCTTCGCAAGCCTTGTGCGCAACTTCTTGCCTCGCCTACACGCACTCATACTTCGAGCCAAGGACCTCGCATTCTACCTCTGGGCATTCTCTCTGGCGCTCGCCATAGGCGTGTCGGCGAAGTCGCTCATGCACACCACAGTGAGCATCTGGTGCCAAGTGGGCATAGCAGTGGCATCGCTACTGGCTTGCTTAGCGCAATTCGGATTCGGCAAGTACGTTGGAACAAAAGAAGGCGAACGCATAAGCGCCGGACAAGCCTGCGGTCAGAAAAACACCGTCTTTGCCATCTGGCTCGGCTACACCTTTATGGACCCAGTAACAGCCCTCGCCGGCGGTTTCTACAGCATCTGGCACAACGTAATCAATAGCTACCAACTCTACAAAAAGCGCAAAAAAGGATAGACCGCAACCCCGTCAAAGAACACATATCTTCAAAAAAGGTCGCGATTTGCCACAAATGCGAAGAAGCATTTCCTCGATTCAGACGCAATTTTAGACTTCCTATCCCAGTTAGTCGAAAGGCGGAATTATGCCCAATAATCGGCGGGCGTGTTTCGCAGATGGTCAATCATCAGTTCCACATATTCAGGTTTGGTAAATAGCCGTTGCTTTCGACTATTCCAATTCGAAATATCCTGCGTTACCAAATCTACGAGTTCACACTTATCCATCTCGCGCCAATTCTTCAATTCCGGCTCGGTAGCGAGCAAGAAATCCACGGTTGCAAGCAGTTCAAGCGAATAATTAGAATAAAACTTTGCCAAAAATCGAGTGGTTTTGTCCACAATATCGCGATATCTCTTATTCTCATCACGATTAAGCATATCATCGACAGCTGATTTGGCATCGGCAGTAAGCCATATTTCATCGAATGGGCGCCGCGACAAATCACTCATACCCATTATGTAACTACCATTTAGATAGTGTAGCACATAGCGCACTTTGCCCGAATAAGGGCCATAAACGGCACGCTTAAAGGTCAACTTAAACACATCCTGTGCACCAAATCGCTGCAAAAAATAGGCAATCTTTTCGGCAGCAAATTCCGATATAAACTCCCCATGAGCCACCATATCTACCATTACGCCAAGCATCATAGCTCGTGCTGGGGTCAAGGACACACGCTCTTGTTTCATTATTTCTTGCACCTCTTCCGAAGGCTCATAGATAATTATTTCGCAATCCAAGCCTTGCAGCTGATCAACTATCATCTCTTTGACCCTACTCCAATCTAAGCCGCCATTACGAGAGCCCAACGGAGGAATTGCAATCGATTTTATCTGTCTATTCTCTATCTCTTTTCGCAATGCCTTCAAACCGCTCTCAATATAGCAATACTCTGACGGGCGACGCCAGTCGGTTTTGGTCGGGAAATTCACTATGAGCAACCGCGACCCATCTTTTTTTAGGCTCTCAGTTATCAGCATCTGGCCAACACTCAACTTACCTTGCTTGCATGCATCTCTATAAATAGCATAGTTTTGGGGAAAAGTTTCTTTAAACTGCAGGGCAAGGCCTTTACCCATAACACCAACGGTGTTGACAGTATTCACAATTGCCTCGGCAGTGCTATCAAATATGTTACCTCTTTGATATGTTATCATAGTGCCTAAAAATAATATTCGGGTGCCACACAGATTTTGCTAAAATCCACGCCCATAGTTTCTAATCTTTGTTTTGCTCTTTCATTATAAACGAAGAATCCTGATATAAATTGCGCCGGTATTTCGTCTCTTACAAGAAGCTCTGCCTGTTTGCGCCTATTCAAATCGGTATCCACGTCATCTATCCAAT
>CALZAF010000023.1 GCA_945612775.1 uncultured bacterium
GTAGCAACACATTCCCTCCCGATGGCCAGCTATGGGGATAATAGCAAGTCGGCAGAATTGCCGTAGCAAGTGGCTAAAAATGATATTTTTTGCTATTTCCACCATTTCTGCGTAAATTTGCGGTCGCAAAGATTATTATTTACTACAATGAACAATTTGAATCTCACATATAAGCCGGAGGAGTTCTCCAAACTGCTCTTTATCGAGACTTACGGTTGCCAGATGAACGTGGCTGACAGCGAAGTAGTGGCTTCGGTGATGAAGATGGCAGGCTATGGCATGAGCGAATCGCTCGACGATGCCGATGCCATATTTATCAACACTTGCTCGATTCGCGACAATGCCGAACAGAAAATTTTCTCGCGCCTCAACCAACTGCATGCTCTGCAGCGCAAGCGCTCTAAGCGCCTTATTATTGGCATTATCGGCTGCATGGCTGAGCGCATGAAGGACACGCTGCTCAATGAATATGCCGTAGATATCGTGGCTGGTCCTGATGCTTATCTCGACCTGCCTAACCTTATTGCCGCTGCCGAAAACGGCGAAAAGGCTATCGACATCGAGCTGAGTCTTACCGAGACCTATCGCGACGTTATTCCTTCGCGCATATCGGGCAACAAGGTGAGCGGCTTTATCAGCATTATGCGTGGTTGCAACAATTTCTGCTCTTACTGCATCGTGCCTTACACTCGCGGACGCGAACGCTCGCGCGAACCTAAGAGCATACTCAACGAACTTGCCGACCTTCGCGCTAAGGGATTCAAAGAGGCTACACTGCTCGGCCAGAATGTCAACAGCTATCGATTCACCCAACCCGACGGCACCGTTATAGGCTTCGCTGCCCTATTGGCTATGGTGGCAGAAGCTGCCCCAGAGATGCGCATTCGCTTTAGCACTTCGCACCCTAAGGATATGACCGACGATATTCTTGAAACCATCGCTGCTCACAAAAATATCTGCAACCACATACACCTGCCGGTGCAGAGCGGGTCGAACTCGGTGCTAAAGGATATGAACCGCCGCTACACTCGCGAGTGGTATCTCGACCGCATTGCAGCCATAAAGCGCATCATCCCCGACTGCGGCATCTCTACCGATATGTTCACAGGATTCTACAACGAGAGCGAGGAGGATTTCCAACTCACTCTAAGCCTGATGCGCGAAGTGGGATTCGACTCGGCTTTCATGTTTAAATACTCTGAGCGCCCAGGCACTCTCGCATCGAAAACCATGAAGGACAATGTGCCCGAAGATGTGAAAATCGACCGTCTGAATCGCATGATTGCCCTTCAAAATGAACTCTCTAAAATGAGCAACGAACGCGATGTGGGCAAAACATTTGAGGTGCTTGTGGAAGGTTATTCTAAGCGCTCGAAGGACGATATGTTCGGCCGCACACAGCAGAATAAGGTCATTGTGTTCCCTGCCGGCAACGCCAAAGTGGGCGAATACCGCATGGCCCGCGTCATATCAGCTTCATCGGCTACCCTACTCGGCGAACTCGCCGACTAAACAGCCAATAGCGAAAAAACAAGCTACACTTCAGCACAGATTGCCGCATTACACCCACTGGTCGCGCCGCCTTCGAAACCTACGTCACCGATCTTAAAGAGTATCTCAACCTCTAACACGTATAACAAAATAATTTAGCACGGCTTTCCGCTACAGATTATAGTGAAAAGCCGTGCTAAAAAGTATTTTGCAAAAAATAGATGTCTCTTTACGAAATTTGGCATCACTTCAGCCTCTGCCAAGTGAAATTTGTTTCGCGGAGGCGGTAGCCTCTTAAAGTGTAACGCATATTCACCAATGGGCGCCAAAGCGAATAGAATGGCACGCCGATGTGAAGTTTTGGCGCTTTTAGGCGCTTGGCGTTGCCACGGAACAGCATGATTATCGTGGTCCAATAAGCAATCAGCAGCACCGCTGCAATGCTTATAGTGAGTATGTTACGCCAATCGAGCGCCACTGCGGCAGCGAGCGAGCCCATGGCGAGATATTGGCAAGCCGATATTATCGACGACGAGATAAATGGCCATCGGCGAAGCTGCTTGGCAGTGAATCCGTGGCGCAATTTCAGCTCGGCGTGTTCCGACTTATAGTCGGTGTAGCAGGCAGTCATCATCGAATCGGATGAAAGTTCCACGCGAGTATTATCGGCATTGGCTATTTCGCTCAGGAAGAGGTCATCGTCGCCGTAATGCAGCATCACGGTGCGTTGGAAGCCATTATTGGCGAAGAATGTGCTGCGTCGATACGCCAGATTATTGTTTGTGCCTCGGAATGGGTAGCCATTGATGTCACAGGCAAGGTATTGCACCGATTCGGTAACGGTGTCATACACGCGGAAATTAGCCCCAAAGCGTTTATCCTTGCGGTAGCGAGGATTGGCATAACCTATCACCACATCGGTGCCTTCGGTGAAATTTCGGCACATGCTCATCAACCAGTTAGGTCCTGCAGGGCAACAATTTGCGTTGGTCACCACTATCAATTCATTGTGGGCAGCCTTGATGCCCAGCATAATGGCGAGTTTGCGGCGCGACACGTTGCGGCTGCCGTCAGGGATAAATGTCTGCCTAAGATTGCTATATTCAACGAGGAAATTCGAGATTACCTCGGCGGTGTTGTCAATCGAACTGTCGTTGACCACAATCACCTCATATTTTGGATAATTCTGATTAAGCAAATATGGCAAAAACCTCTGCAACTGAGCACCTTGATTGTGGCAATACACCACCACCGTGGCGGGAGCAAGCGTGTCGGTAGTCTCAGCGTTCTCGCTTGCCGCCACTGCACGCTTTATTGCATTATGGCGTCGAGCAGTCCACACTATCACCACCACACACAGAAGCAATGCCGCTCCAAGCAGGGCATACACCTCGGCGCTGATTGCTATGGAAAAATGCATCATCACTTCAAGTAATTGATTCGTTAATAATTATCGTCGGAAAGCGTTCCGACTTTATCTTAATTTCAACTTACAAAGATAGTAATAGTAGGCAATATATATGAGTGAATTAGCGAAAAAAGTTATTCACAACCTAATGATTTAATCACAAGATTGCTCAATTCAGTCAATCATCAAGCGCCGAGGCTATGAAAAGTTTTCCAAAAGGCGCTTCTAAAGCACTTCTTAGGCATATCTGCTCTAAATTTGTGAAAATTTGAGTATCTTTGCTCACGCAGCGCATCGGCAATAACGATATATAGCGCCGCATTGATTTTTATAAAAACGAGTAATCAACCTTAACTAAATTAATTCAACTCTAAAGCAATGAGAATAGCAGTCTCTCTTATTTGTGCCCTATGCCTTAACCTCACGGCTTGGTGTCAGCACGACACAGGTCATTGGAAAACTCTCGCCGAAGGAATGTCGAAAGCGCTCATTTCCAACTTCTGGGGAGCGAGCTTTGCCGACCATCCCAACCGATTCTACTTCAATTACTTGAGCCAACAAGCCGACCTAAAGCATGAGCAGTATTGGCCTCAAGCCCACGCTATGGATGTGATGGTGGATGCCTATCTGCGCACTGGCGACAAGCGTTATCGCGACATCTACCCGCTTTGGTGGCAAGGAGCTCCCGACAACAACTTCGTTGCGGGCATCAATGACCACGACCATTGGTGGAACCCCTACGTTGACGATATGGAATGGATAGCATTAGCTCAAATAAGGATGTGGGAAAGCACTGGCAACCAACAATATATCGCCAAAGCCCGACAACTCTACGACGACTATATCTGGAGCACTTGGGGACCCGAAAACGAAGCCCCTTGGTTTGGAGGAATAACTTGGAAGGTGGACATTGGGAAGTCGAAAAACTCGTGTTCTAATGGTCCCGCAGCCCTCATAGCAGCTCGGCTCTACCGCTTCTATGATAAAGCAAAATTCCGCGGTGGCAAGGTGCGCGAAGCCTACCTTAACGAAGCCGTAAAAATATATAATTGGCAAAAATCAACACTTTTCGACCGCAGCAGCGGAGCCGTCTGGGACAATATCAACAGCAAGGGCGAAATAGCCAAACACATGGTGTTTACCTATAATATTGGCACATTTCTCGGTGCTGCGCACGAACTCTACGGCATTACTGGCGACCGCCAATATCTCGACGATGCAGTGCTCGCCGCAACATACGTTATCAACCACATGACCACCAACGACGGCACACTTAGCGATGCTCCTGGAGGCGACGGAGGACTATTTCATGGCATCTTCTTCCGATATTTTGTGAAATTAATCAACGACGGCTCGCTTAACACCGAGATACGACGTCGATTCCACGCCTATATCACAAATCTTGCCACAGTGATGGCTTCCGAAGGCATCAACCAGCGCACCATGCTCTACGCCGGGCGTTGGCACCAAGCCCCAGCCGACAACGACATCGTTCCTCTCACATCGCACCTCACCGGCTGCATGCTGATGGAAGCCATGTGCATACTACAACCCGTTAATTAGAATAAAACCTTCTTGCCTCTAACGATGTAGATTCCGTGCTGTGGATTTTGCACTTGGCGGCCTGTGAGGTCATAGATTTTGCCATCAGCTGCGTCTATTATGCCCTCTACCTTAATCTCCATAACGCTTGCAGTGCTGCCGTTTAGGTCCTTAAACTGGGCGTAGATTATGCCGTCGCTGCCGATATTTGGAAATGCCTCATCCACGTTAGGTCCGCTGAGATATGCGCTAAAGGTAGGCAGAATGGTTGGCTCCATGATGTTCTGTATACCTTCTTCCACAGGCAGATAGCTATGTTTGAGATCAGCGCTGGTGCTCAGCGAAAGTTGGCTGTAGAGGGCTACGAAAGTCCAGTCGCCAATGTTCACACTCTGCGCTCCGGCGCTCGATAGAGTTACTGCACCATCCACATCTTCCGCCACAAACTCGAAGTCACCGTTTTCGTCGTTCGAGTACACCACATAAGGCACATCAGCCTCGGGCGAATCGGTCTCTTGAAACGAGATTACGCCATCGGATGAAACGCCTTGAAATTCATAGAAGGCGTAGTTTGATCGCGTAGGTTTATTTGGCTTGAATGGCATCGTAATAGTGGCGAGTTTGTGAGCCGTGTTTGAGCGGCGAAGCACTATGTTGGTATAGGCGTTGTCATTAGGATTAAATTCTTTTACGTTTCCGGCATCTATTATCAGTTCTTTCTTGGTCAGCGACGAGCATCCGGTGAATGCGCTCGGGTCGATATTCTCGGGATTTCCCTGAAAATTAACCGATTCGAGCGAAGTGCATCCGTCGAAGCAGCCCATGCCTATGGTGCTAACCTCGGCTGGAATAGTAACCTCGGCGAGCGAGGTGCAGCCCGAAAAACTGCCCTCGTCGAGGGTCTCGAGCCGAGCCGGAAGAGCCACCGACTCTAAAGCGCTGCACGAGGCAAAACTATAGCTTTCTATAGTGGTGATTTGGTCGGGAAGTTCTATGTCTTTGATTCCGGTGCATTGATAGAAGCTCTTAACGCCTATGTTGCGGATTTGCGATTCGTCGTCGAAAGTAACTTTAGTTATCGCAGCCTTGCGATAGAAGCAATAATCGCCTATTTCCACCACTGTAAATTGTTCGCCATGATATTCGATGTATGCAGGTATGTTGACATCGGTAATGCTATTACTGAGGCATAGCGCCAAGGTGGCTTCTTTGGTGCTTGTGTTGATAATATAGGTCAACTCGCCCAGTGAAATCTTATCGGCTTGGGCGGAAAATAAGCATAAGCTAAAAATTAACGAAATAAATAGATTTTTCATGTCTGTAGTTCTTTCGTGTTTGAGTACAATTAGGTACACATATCATTTGCAAAAATTTTTCCTCAAAGTTATTATAAATTATTGACAATTAATCATGTTTTGGCAATAAATTTGCCAATTATTATTACCAAATTTATGCCGAAAAAACTCAAAAAACGCCGAAAACCGCGATTGGGTGGCGAAAATGCACACTTAGCATTCGGCTTGAACATTTAGAGGCATAACGTGGTTATTAATGAAAGAATGCAACTGATAATTTCTAAAACTACAAAGGATATGATAAAGAAAGTGATTATTATTTTGGCAGTGCTTGCCGCATCGGCTATCTTCGCCGAGAAGGCACATGCCTGCACGGGCATCACGCTCACCACCACCGGCGGAGCCACCGTGCCCGCCCGAACCATCGAGTGGGCTGGCAGCGACATCGGCAGTCAGTATGTGATAGTGCCTCGCGGCTACGTTCAGCGCTCCATGACGCCCGACGGCGACCGCCGTGGCATGCAGTTTGAGGCTCGTTATGGCTATGTTGGACTCGCCGTGGCTTTGCCTGAATATGTGGTAGATGGCATGAATGAGGCTGGACTCGTGGCTGGACTCTTCTATTTCCCAAATTACGGCGGCTATGAGAACTACGACGAAACTAAGCGCAACGCCACCATCAGCGATTTTCAACTCGTGTCGTGGATATTGAGCCGGTTCTCTACCGTCGATGAGGTGCGTGAAGCCATTGCCGATGTGCATGTGGTGGCAGTGGATAAGCGCTCGAGCACAGTGCATTGGCGCGTGGTTGAGCCAAGCGGCAAACAGATAGTGATAGAGATAATAGACGGCAAACCAGTGATTTACGACAACAAGATAGGTGTGCTTACCAATTCTCCATCATTCGACTGGCACCTTACCAATCTCAATAACTACATCAATCTGCAGCCCGGCAAGGTGGAAAGCAACGAACTCGGCAACCTCTCTATGAGTTCGTTTGGCGGAGGCAGCGGAATGTTGGGTTTGCCCGGCGATTTCACTCCTCCATCGCGATTTGTGCGCGCTGCCATGTTCCAAGCCACTGCACCTCGCCTCGAAAGCAGCGAAGCCACTGTGATGCAGGCATTTCATATTTTGAACAATTTCGACATCCCTGTAGGAATGCAATTCGCTAAGGGTGAGGAAATTCCCGATGTGCCAAGTGCTACTCAGTGGACTGTGGCAAGCGACATATCTCAGCGAAAAATCTATTATCGCACCATGTATAATAGTGCAGTTCGCTGCATCGACCTCGGCAGCATCAACTTCGGCAAGGTGCGCTATCAATGGGCTCCGCTCGACGAAGTGAAAAAGCAAAGCGTGGAACAGATTAAAATCAAGAAATAGGCTTAACGAAGCCGAATTAAGGGATCATTAAAGTGTGTGTAAAAAGTGGTGCGCCGCAGCAGTGTGGCGCACCTAATTTTTTTGCAATCACGCTTCGGAGACAATCGCTCGTTTAAACCAAGCTGCTGTCACAATATCTCACGCAGATTTACCAGATATGGATATCTAACAGATTCGCCACTCAATTTTCATTCTGAAGTGCTAAACCCCAAAATTATTGTAAAAATCTGTGTTAATACAAAAAAAACCTGTGGAAATCCGTGTTAAAACCCCAAGAAAGATCCGCGTTAAAAAGCCCATCCAAGTAGTTTTATGCAAATATTTGGTCGCTGGCGACTGAAATGCGCAAATAATTTTGTACTTTAGTAAATTGAAATGCTATGCCGCTGCTTTTGGGGCGGACTACGCTGATTAAATTATTGAAAACTAACCTTTTATATAACTTTAATTGACATGAAGATTAATTGCAGATTTTTATCGCTGTTGGCAGCCGGTGCTGTGTTGTGCGGCAATGCTTCGGCTCAAGACAGCGAATTCGATTTGAGTTCGCAACGCGGTGAGAAACAAGATGTTGTGGCTATTCAAGGTAAGAAAATCGACCATCAAGGTTTGATTATCAACCCTACTCCACATCAGATAGTGAAAGGCGAGGGTACTCTCGACGTGCGTGGCGGCTATAAACTTGTGGATAAGAAAAAACGCTTCAGCAAGCAGCAGGCTATGCTTGCTGCCGAGGGCATGAAATTTGCCGCCAGCGGTGCTAAACTTGAGGTGGACTTCGACGCAAAAAAGGCTGTGAAAAACGGAGTTAAGGCCACTTCGGGCGCCTACACCATGACTATCGGCAAGAAGGGCGTGAGCATTCTCGGCTACGATGCCCGCGGCGCTTTCTACGGACTCCAAACATTGCGCCAAATCATGGAAAGCCCTGTGGGCAAGAGCGGCGCAGTGCCTTATATGACCATCAACGACTACCCTGACCTTGAAAACCGCGGCGTGGTGGAAGGTTTCTACGGCACACCATGGTCGCACGAGGTGCGATTGTCGCTTATCGACTTCTATGGCAAGTTTAAGATGAACACCTATCTATATGGCCCTAAGGACGACCACTATCATAGCTGTCCTAACTGGCGTCTGCCTTATCCCGAGGTTGAAGCCAAGCAGATTAAAGACCTTGTAGATGCCTGCAACCGCAATTTTGTGGACTTCGTTTGGGCTATCCACCCGGGACAGGACATTAAGTGGAACGAGGAAGACTATAAGAACCTGGTGAACAAATTCAACTTGATGTATGACCTCGGAGTGCGCACTTTCGCCATCTTCTTCGACGACATCTCGGGCGAAGGCACAAATCCTGTGAAGCAAACCGAACTTTTAAACCGTCTTCACAAGGAATTTGTAGAAGCCAAGGGCGACGTTAATCCTCTCACAGTGTGCCCTACCGACTATTCTCGCCTTTGGGCTAATCCTACCGAAAAGGGTAGCCTCGCCATCTATGGCAACACTCTGCACCCATCAATAAAGGTGTTCTGGACAGGCGACGTGGTTTGTAGCGACCTTACTCGCGAAACTATGGATTGGGTGAACTCGCGCATCAAGCGCCCTGCTTACTACTGGTGGAACTTCCCTGTTACCGACTATGCTCGCCACATCATTATGCAAGGTCCTACTTACGGTCTCGACACCACACTCACTGCCGAAAACCTCAGCGGACTCGTGAGCAACCCTATGGAGCACGGCGAGGCTTCGAAGCTGGCACTCTACGGCGTGGGCGACTATTGCTGGAACACCTCAGCATATAATCCTATCGATAACTGGGAACGCGGTATTGCAGAACTCACTCCAGAGGCTCGCGATGCTTATCGCACATTCTCAATCCACTCGTGCGACACCGAGACCGGCTACCGCCGCGCCGAATCGTGGGAAACCAAGACCTTCAGCATGAACGATTACACCCAAGCTGAATTTGATGCCCTATATGCCGAATTTACTCGCGTGGCTAACGCCGAAGCCGACATGAAGGCTAAATGCACCAATAAGTTGCTTATGAAGGAATTGGCACCATGGCTTGAAGAATTTACAAAGCTCGGCAAGCGCGGACTTCGCGCTTTAGACCTCTTGAAGCTCTATAAGCAAGGCAATAACGCCGAATTCTGGAAAGGCTATGTGGGCAATCTGATGACGGGCGAAGAACTGAAGGCATACGAGGCGCACAAGAGCGGCACAATGAAGTTGCAGCCATTCTACGAAACCTCGATGGACGACATGCGCGACCAGTTCTTCATTTCTCTCACAGGCAAACGCCCTGCCACTCTCAAGGGATGCGGCTCGTTTGCCACACTCCGCACCACACAAAGCAAACTAATGTTCGACAACGACTCTGCCACCTACTATCACTCTGGCGCAGCCCAGAGCAAGAAAGGCGGCGAATGGTTTGGCGTAGATATGGGCACAGTGAAGGACGTGTGGGAAGTGAAAATCCTGCAAGGCCGCAATTCGGTTGACGATGTGGATTACTTCGACCACGCACGCCTCGAATACTCGGCAGATGGCAAGACATGGAACACCCTTATCGACGATATGGTGAAGCAATATATCATCAATTGGAAGGGCGATGCAGTGCAAGCACGCTACATCCGACTGGTGAAATTGCCATCAGAAAAGACAAATTGGGTGGCAGTACGCAGTTTCGAAGTTAATCCTGTCAACGCCGAGCAACTTGGCTTCGCCGTTGCTGCCGACGATGCTCAGGCTGCGCTCTATGCATTCGACAATCACCCGGGCACATCATATAAGAATAAAGGCACAATCGCATTCGAAGTTCCTGCGGGCGTAAAGGCATACACCTATCTCGCCAAACTAAACGGCAAGTCGGTGACCGTTAAGCAGTTCGACGCCAAGGGCAACGAAGTGGCAAGCGAAGAAGTGAGCACACCGCTCTTCAAGCAGACCATCAAGCCCGGCACTGTGAAAGTAGCACTTACCGGCAATGCCGAAATCTACGAAATAGTGCCATCAAAGTAACCCAAATCACGGGATAATTCCCGCGACAAAATAATCAGAATAATCACGCCTGCCGCACATGGTTCAGGCGTGATTTTCTTTTATGTATAGCAATAAATATCCAGACAGCAACGAGTAGGCAGTCGCAACCGCCGTTAGCAAGCTCGTGGCTGTGCAAAAAAAAAGCCCGTGCTTGACTTCACGCCACACACGGACCATCGCTTAACCAAAATTATAGAGTAGAGTCTAACAAAACCAGGAACTTAACATAATAAAGTAACATGTCAGAAATTATGCTGTAGTTATTATAATTACGTAAAAAGATCAACTATTTAATTTCAAAAAATCTATTAAAGGCTGAGCCTTTGAATCTGTAAAAACAGCGGGAACTATCACAGGATGATAGTTAAAATCCACATACTCGCTAATCTGCAGGCACACCACCGAATCGTCAACGCCAATAAACGCCTCAACACGGACTGCGCCTTCGAATTTAGGCATTGGCAGCTGCGACACGTCGGCGGCTTCGATAGCCTTGCGTACGCGTGATAGTTGTTCAATATCATAGTACACAACCACATTTTTCAATCGCGCACCAGTGGGTGCAAATGCCCTATATTTTAAGCCGAATAGAGCCACGGCAAACGCTAAAATTATCACCACCACGCCGGTAGCTGTGAGAGCGAAGGCATCTTGCTCGTCGAGCGAAGCATAAGCAGCAGCGGCATATATCATGCCACATCCCAAAGCAGCTGCAAGCATGCACGCAAGCACACGACGGATGTTAAAACGGAGTTGAAACGAAGGATTGCCATCTACATAGTCTCTTAGAGTCACAGGCGATGATGCCCATGCTTCTTCTGTATCATATTTGTTCATAATGTGTAATTTTAAAGGGATAAATTGATTAATGTGTGTAAAAAAATTTGAAGTAGCCGCCTTAGGGCTACACGCCTTTAGGCGGCAATGGATATATATACGCCCACTGCCCGGCAAAATGCAGATATTCGCCGAAGCACAATAGGGCAAGAGGCGCATCACTGCGCATAACCACTAAACCAAAATAACCCTTAGAGTAAACACGAAATAATCACACATTCGGGCGAAGCCTATCCATCGAGCCGCACCCATAGCACCCTGACAGTGAGTGGCTATATCCGATTCTACCACTCTGCCGTAGTCGTGCTTTGAAGAACATATATATAGTGGGTCGCTCGCATGCTTGAGCAAGCATCGGCGGCCGAGATAGTTGTTGTGCATATGGGTGGTGCGATACAACAAGCTTGTACTGCTGCCCGGATTAGTTCCGGTAGGGACAACGATACCAGTTCCGCTGCATAACATTCCACCGCACCACCCTTGTCGGTCGGCATCCTCTATCGTCTGATTTACCTCACTTGTAGAAATAGCCACTGCGCATGCCGATTCTCTTTCGCCCACATCACACACCTCTGCCGAGCGATTACAAATCGGCCCAAGCATCGAAAGCAATATGATGATAAACAGTCGCATTATTCGTTGTCTAATTTTTTTCAATATAAACAACATTTCGGTCAAAAAGTTCATAACTCAATCAAAATATCCACATTTTTCCAAAAAATACGACTTATAGAACAATCATCAGCCTGTTCTCGACCTAAAGGACACCTATATTTACAAAAAAAAGATTGATTGCCTTTACTGAAATAAACTTTTGGGGTTGAAAATTTGTTATTACGTTACTACTTCGCAGGATATTTATATCCTTGCGGAAGTATCATTAATACTCAAACAATGACGAAAAGGAAATCAGACTATGAACGTGAAATTTTTTAAATGCCTAAATTGCGGCAATGTGGTAATGAAGGTGGTTGATCACAGCGTGCCTGTGTTCTGCTGCGGCGCCCGAATGACCGAACTCAAGCCGAACACCGTGGATGCAAGCAACGAAAAGCATGTGCCTGTGGTGACAAGAATCGACGACAACACCATAGAGGTGAAGGTGGGCAGCGCGCCGCACCCTATGACGCTCGAGCACCATATCGATTTCATCTATGTGGTAACAGAAAACAGTGGCATACGGGTTGACCTGACCACCGAGCCATCGGCTGTGATTACCGTTGGACCTCACAAGGTGCTTGCAGTGTATGAATACTGCAATCTGCACGGACTGTGGATGACTGAGCTTTAATCTTCTGTTTTATCAACTATTACGCCATCTCCTACTCCTCTCGGGCACATGCAGCATGCCGCCGATTTGGCTCTCCGATGAGTCTTCGTTAGCGGCATTGCTGCCTTGCTGTGTATGATTCTCGCAATTATTCTACTGTTGGGCGCAATAAATGCACATCAATATCGTTAAAAATATAGTTAACGAATTTTTACCGGTAAATAATGAAAATATCTAAACTAATTTGCGCCATCTGCCTTGCAGCAGTGCTCTCTTCGTGCTCTTCGAGCAAAGAAAACCTCACATATTTCTCCAACCTATCGCCAGAACAGACTTCAGGCACCATTGAGGGCGGAAGCTATGAGATCACCATCATTCCCGACGATGAACTCGTAATAACCGTCACCTCACTAACACCCGAAGCATCGGCACCATTCAACACCCCAGCAACTGCCATCAGCAACCGCTCCGAGAAGAGTCTGGTGACACAGCAACAAGCGCTACAAACCTACATTGTAGATCAAAATGGCTTTATCAGCATGCCAATCATAGGCAAAATCAAAGCCGCAGGACTCACCACCACCCAACTCTGCCAGCAAATCACCGACAAGGTGGCTCAGAGCGTTATCGACCCATACGTGCGCGTACAGCTGCTCAACTATCGCGTGAATGTGCTCGGCGAAGTGAAGACTCCAGGCGCCATCACCGTGGTTAAGGAGCGCTACTCGATTCTCGACGCCATAGCCGAAGCCGGCGACCTAACTCCTTACGGACGCCGCGAAAATGTGCTGCTAATTCGCGAAGAAAACGGTCAGCGCGTTTATCACCGTCTGAATCTCAACGACGCAGCCATCCTATCGTCGCCCTACTACTACCTCCGCCAGAACGATGTGGTGTATGTTGAGCCTAACAACGTGCTAAAATCTAATTCTCGCTATAGCCAAGACAACGGCTACAAGCTGAGCGTGATTTCCACCATAGTGAGCGCTGCCAGCGTAATAGCTTCGCTTGCCATAGCGCTTATTGCCAAGTAAGCGGAGTGGATATTCTAAGCGTTTATAGCCATCTCACATCTTATTTAAGCATTACCACTGAGCTATGTTAAGCATAAGTCGCGCATATTTTTGGATTCTCCTATATACGCTATTCGCCCAAATTCTCGCGCCTGTGATATTTAAAGGCGCCGACGAACTTGGTGTGTTGCTTATGGTCTTACTCATAGCCCTCGACTTGGCAATCAACCGCAGCTTTAAGCGATATGCCGGGCTGTTTTGCGTGATTGGCATTATGGCGACTTATGCTGTTTATTCGATTGTATTTCTGAACTACAACACCACAAAAGCCATTGCGCTCGACTTTATCATCGAGCTGAAGCCCTTTGTGGCATTCTTTGTGGGATATTCGCTCGCTCCTAAATTTAAGCCATGGGAGCGACAAGTGCTTAAAGGCGCAACGCGAACCATCACTCTAATCCTGGTTTTCCTCTTTGCCGCCAGACTGCATACGGTGGTATTATCTCATGTTGCCTACTTCGGTTCGCTCATATTTATGTGCTTCCTGCTCCACATATTGGGCAGCGTGCGTCCCGATGGCACCATCTCTCGCAGCGACCTTTATTGCTCGCTTGCCATCCTCGCCGTGGGTTTGCTCTGCACTCGCTCTAAATATTACGGCGAGGCCGTGATAGCGCTATTCCTGCTTTTCGTATATCGTCCCGGCATGTTCCGAAAGATTAATATGAAGCAAGTGCTGATAGTGGCAGCTGTGATTGCCGCTGTGGTTGCAGTGTCGTGGAGCAAATTCAACTACTATTTCCTCACAGGCAACAGCGACACCTTCGATGCCGATGTTGTTCAAAGCTTTGCCCGCCCGGCATTGCTCGGCGGAATGTTCCTCATACTGTGCGACCACCCTTTCTTCGGCACCGGATTGGCTTCCTATGCCACCTACGCCTCATCGCCAAGCGTCAACTATTCGCTCGTTTATGCCGAATACGACCTCAACAAGGTGTTCGGGCTCTCGGAGCAGTATTATAGCTTTATCTGCGACATATTCTATGCCAGTATGGCGCAATTCGGGTTCGTGGGCATTATCCTATTCATATATTTCTTTATATGGGTATATCAGAAGCTACGGCTGGTGCTACACAATGAGAATCGCTATTACTTCATGGTGGGAGTGCTTACCATAGTGTATGTGATAATAGAGAACGTGGGCGGCACAGTCTTCACCCAGTCGGGCGGACTCTTGAGTATGATCATATTGGGACAGATAGCAAGCCCATATCGAACAATAACCGACGATAATCGCAAAGCCATTCTCGCAGGCGGTTATGAGCAAAACAATAAAACGATAATAACAAAAAAAACATCATAATATGGAAGAAAACGACAGCATCGATTTGAGAAAATACATCAACGCCATACGCCAGCGCTGGTATTGGTATCTCATAGCGTTTATAGTGATGATGGGGCTTGCCATCACCTACCACTTTATTCATATGGACCTCTATATGACCCACGCTCGCGTGCTTATCGAGGACGACAACGGCGAATCGGGCACTGGCGGCAAACTTAGTGGCGGCATGGCTTCGGTGATGCGCACTTTCTCGATTGGCGGAATGGGTAGTTCGTCGGTCGATAACGAATTGCTCATCTTTCAATCGCACGATGTGCAGGTAAAGGTGGTGAAACTCCTAAAACTCAACCGCACCTACATAGAGCGCCGCAATTTCAAGAAGTTTAACCTCTACAAGGAGACCCCTATAACCGTATCGTGCGACGAATCGATACTCGACACCATCAGCACCGGGTTGCGCATGATAGTAGATATCCACACCAGCGGCACAGTAGATATTAAGGTAGAAGAGCCTTCAAGGTTTGGCGGCACCACTCTGTGCACCAAGAAGAATGTAGCCCTGCCCGCCGAGGTAAGCACCATCTACGGATCATTCCAAGTGGCTAAAACCGAACATTTCAGCAACAAGGAGGAACGCACGATTCGCGTGCTGATATCCAACACCGAATCGATGGCTGCCGCTATCCACGACGACATCTTCATCGACTACGCTTCGAAGAAGGGCGACGGCGTGTATCTCGGAATCAAAGCCACCAATCGCGAATACGGCAAGGATATCCTCAACGGCATAATAGCCATCTACAACGAGGTTAGAATGCTTCGCAAGAACGACCGCGCCAATCAGTCGCTCGAATTCTACGACAAGCAGATTGCCGAACTCGCTCTTCAGATTTCGGATGCCGAAGCCCGATATCAGGAATTTCAAACTAAGAACAATATCATCAGCCCATCTACCGAGGCAAGTTTCCTTTATTCTACCGACAAGGAGAGCGAAAAAAAGCTTCTGGCCGAGCAGATCAGAATTAAAGCTTACGACCTGATTCTCAGCATCATCAATGACGAGAAACGCCAATACGACTTGCTCCCCACAACCGAAGAAAACGATATTATAACCGAATATAACGCACTGATACTCAAGAAGCAAGAAATCGAAGCCTCGGCTAACGGCGACAACCCGGCATTGCGCGTGATAAAGATGCAAATCGACGCTCTGCGCGATGTGGTGCGCGAAAGTGTGGAAATAGCCAAAAAGAACACCCTCACCACCATCGCCTCTATTCAAAGCTACAGCGGAAAATATCGTGGCAAGCTCAACAAGGTGCCTGAATTGCAACGCGAATTTATCAACATCACCCGCGACAAGGAAATGATGAACGAGCTCTACGCATTCTTGCTCGAAAAGCGCTACTCCAACGCCATGACACTTGCGCTTAACTTCCCTCGCGGATTCGTTATCGACCCCGCCTACTGCGACATTAAGCCACTTAAAACCAAAAGCTTGATAGCATTCGGCGGATGCCTTGTGATGGCATTTGTGCTGCCTACAGTGCTCATCTGCTTCGTTGCTAACCGCAAAAAGCGCAACGACGAGGATTCGGTTGAGGTAATCGATGCCGAATAACTCCACCCGCATATAATTCAACCGGCTATCGCATACAGCAGGCTGCCACGATTCGCTGTGGCAGCCTGCTGCGTCTTTTAGCCACACAATATACATACGCGCAACGCCTTAATTGATTAAATGTTGTTAACTTTCGGCATAAAACCTATGCCATTACAAATATTTGAGCTACTTTTATAAAATATTTCTGAAAACACCCTACTTAAAACAAACTAAAAGCTTTTTATGGAAATTACAGAATCTAAACCAACTCGCACAGAGAGTGATTTGCTGGGCAGCCGTGAAATTCCGGAACAAGCCTTGTATGGAGTTCAAACATTGAGAGGTATCGAAAACTTCCGCATAAGCAAGTTTCACCTCAATGAATATCCCGATTTCATCAATGGACTTGCCATAACCAAAATGGGCGCAGCAGTCGCTAATTCAAAACTCGGTTTACTAACCGAACAACAAACCGAAGCCATCCTCTCGGCTTGCAAAGAAATCCTCGACGGAAAGCACCATGACCAATTTCCTGTGGACATGATTCAGGGCGGCGCCGGCACTACCACCAACATGAATGCTAATGAGGTGATTGCCAACCGCGCTCTCGAAATTATGGGTCACCGCCGCGGCGAATACCAATTCTGCTCGCCTAACGACCACGTTAACCGCTCGCAATCGACCAACGATGCTTATCCTACTGCCATCCACATCGGCATGTACTTCACCCACAAGAAACTGGTGGAGCACTTCGAGCAACTCATCGCATCGTTCCGTCGCAAAGCCGAAGAATTTAAGCACGTGGTAAAGATGGGCCGCACCCAGCTCGAAGATGCCGTGCCTATGACCCTCGGACAAACATTCAACGGCTTCGCAAGCATTCTTCAAAACGAAATTCGCAACCTTGAATTCGCAGCCGAAGAATTCCTTACTGTCAATATGGGCGCCACAGCCATCGGCACCGGCATCACTTCGGAGCCCGGCTATGCCGACCTCTGCGTTAAGGCTTTGAGCGAAATCACAGGCTGGAACATCGTTCTCAGCGACGACTTGGTAGGTGCCACATCCGACACCTCTTGCCTTGTGGGCTACTCATCGGCTATGCGCCGCGTGGCTGTGAAGATGAACAAGATTTGCAACGACCTTCGACTCCTCGCATCAGGTCCTCGCTGCGGTCTTGGCGAATTCAACCTGCCTCCTATGCAACCAGGATCGTCTATCATGCCAGGAAAGGTTAATCCCGTTATCCCTGAAGTAATGAACCAGATTTCATATAAGGTGATTGGCAACGACCTATGCGTAGCCATGAGCGGCGAAGCTGCACAGATGGAGCTCAACGCTATGGAACCAGTTATGGCTCAATGCTGCTTCGAATCGGCTGAACTTCTCATGAACGGCTTCGACACCCTCCGCACCCTCTGCGTTGACGGCATCACAGCCAACGAAGAAACCTGCCGCCGCTACGTTCACGACAGCATCGGCGTAGTTACCGCCCTCAACCCCGTTATCGGCTACAAGAATTCCACCAAGATTGCCAAGGAAGCCCTCGAAACCGGCAAGGGAGTCTATGACCTCGTGCTCGAGCACAACATCCTCTCTAAAGAGGACTTAGACACCATCTTGAAGCCCGAAAACATGATTAAACCCGTGAAATTAGATATCAAACCAAATATCTAACCCAGCCACAGCATCGCCCTAAACGATGCCAAAATAACTACAAATCAACGGCCCGCCTCATTTTCCCGAAGCAGGCCGTTGATTTTTTCCATTTGCCACATCAGCATCCGCCGTTATTCCACCGCATCACAGCCTTGGAGATGCTGATAATTCACAGAAAGCTCTTTAGGATACCGAATATTAGCACGTAAGGCTCTGAAATTCTTTTCTGAAGAAAAAATTAAATTAATAATTTTGCAAAATGATATATACTATGTAAATTTGCTATGTCGACCGCCCGAGCAGAGCCCGGTCGTGGGCAACGCGGGAGGGATTCGGCAAAGACATTTGGGAAAGCGTTTACTCGACGCTCTTTCTTGACTATCTGAAACCTGGAAAATTTCAACAATTGGAGTCAAGAATGAAGCAAACAGTAGATGCCAATGCGAATATGAGTAATCCTCGTCAACAGGCTAACAATGCGCAAGCATTGGCTGTTGACGTATCATATTCTGCGTGAGGCTCTGCAAGTTTGCTCGTTCAACTCCAATGGGCAATTCCAGAGCCTCTGAGTGTGGGACGGGCAACAAGTACGGTCTCACGCTTTTTTATATACTAACGCTAACAGCTAAAGAGAAGACCCTGCAGCACCTAATTTATTGCGAATCAATTCACAAGATAAAGAACCATTTTATTTAATCAATTTAATTTCAAAGAACTTATGAAAAAGATTTACTATTTGAGATTATGGCTCATTGCCGCCATGCTCAGCGTTGCCTATTCCGCATCGGCTTACGATGTCATAGTAGATGGCATTTACTACAATTTAAACGAGACTAAAAGAACTGCCGAAGTCACATATTATAGTGGTTCTTTTAATGATAATAAAACAGCGTTTGCAGGAGTTATATCTATACCATCTGTCTTTATTTATAATGATATAAATTACACTGTTACTTCGATTGGATACTCAGCATTCTTCGGTTGCAGCGGACTTACATCGGTGACAATCCCCAACTCGGTGACTTCGATTGGAAAATTAGCATTCGGCAGCTGCAGCGGACTTACATCGGTTACAATCCCCAACTCGGTGACTTCGATTGGAAACTCAGCATTCAATTACTGCAGCGGACTTACATCGGTAACAATCCCCAACTCGGTGACTTCGATTGGAAACTGCACATTCATGGACTGCATAGGACTTACATCGGTAACAATCCCCAACTCGGTGACTTCGATTGGCGATGAGACATTCTATGGTTGCAGCGGACTTACATCGGTTACAATACCCAACTCGGTGACTTCGATTGGCGTTGGGACATTCAAATACTGCAGCAGACTTACATCGGTTACAATCCCCAACTCGGTGACTTCGATTGGCGAAGGGACATTCCAATACTGCAGCGGACTTACTAAAATAACTATCCCTAAAACCGTAAAAGCCATTGGCTCGGGTGCATTTGCTTGCAATAATAAATTGGAAGTGTATGTTGAGTGGGATGACCCGTCAGACGAAACGCTATCTTTCGCTCAACAGCCATTTTCTAACAAAATTTTTCAACAGGGCACACTCTATGTCCCAACAGGCACAAAATCACTTTACCAAC
>CALZAF010000024.1 GCA_945612775.1 uncultured bacterium
TGGTGTTGGCTGCAAGTGCGGCATTATCGAATGTGGCAATAAGCCGCAATAGCACGTCGAGCGGCGTAGAATATTTTACACAAAGGGTTTTTCTGGGTGATTTTGATTACCTAAACTGCAAGCTGGGCTTCATAAAGCAGGGCGGAAAAGAATACATAGCGTTTCGCTATGAAAATGGCGGTGACTTGAGCATTATGTACGAAACTCTGCCAGTGGACAACTACGGAAGACTGATGGCGGAATTCGGCTACCGACCTCTTGATGGAGGTTCATATTCGGCAAAATCTTTTAATGTGCGGGTGTATCATTCGTTTGTGAATGGTTATTCTGATGCCGATGCCGTGATTTTCAAAATCGATTTGAACGAGATGGCTAAGTCGTGGAATATGACCACTCGTGCGGTGTGCAAGGCACTTAGCACGGGGACTATGCATCTCTATGTGGGCAATAGAGACTTGTCGGTTTACTTGACGGCGTTTGGCTTTTCGGCTCTATTCGACAGGGCATACGGCGAAACTACTTTTACTAAATTGTATAACTCATTGAGCGACAATTCGTCGAAGTCAAGTGCGACAAACGAGACATCGAGCACAAGTGATGCCTCTACTCAATCAAGTTCAAACGCCACAAATAAAAAGAAATATAATTCGAAAGGTGGGTTTTATTATCAAGGTATAGCCAATGGCGATCCGCTAGCGGCATCGTCGAAACTTAAAAAACTAAAGGAATCGATTGACGAATGGAAAGAGTGTAAAGGCGGAACTATTACCGACAGTGGCGCCGGTGCGGCCTTGTGTGGGTCAAACGGATATAGGATTATACAGATTCCCAAAAGTCTGAGCGATTGTCTCACAGAAGCGAATGAAGGCCGCCATGAAATAGTGGATGTGTGCGTTACCGAGGCTGGCTCTTATATAATGTTCTATGGCTTGAATGGCTATGCATATAAGGGTGGAGTGCCTCAGGGTTTGAAGGACGCAATAGAGACCGTTAGGTCGAAGACTATAAAAACCGTTTCGGCATCGTTTAACGAGGCAGGAGAATGGTGCTTAGTGTCGGAGAATGGTGATTATTATTGCAGCGAATCGGTGCGCCGGAAAATTGCGCCTTTTGTTAAGGATTTCGGAAAATTGTGTAGTGTTACGCTTACCGAAAATGCTTTGGTGGCATGCTACCAAAATGGCGTGTACTATTACAATGTAAATCCTAAGGTGGAACAATCCCTGTCGTCGATAAATTTTAAGCCGAAATATGTTAAGTTTACCGACAAAGGCTTATTGCTAATTACCGACGGAGTGTCGCAATACACATATTTCCTGTAATATCGAGTTATTAATATAATACATAAAGTTATGAAAAGAGGATCTTTACTAATGGCAATGGCTATAGTAGCTGTGGCTTCATCGTTGGCCCAGGATGTTGCCAGACTGCAGTTGAAGGACATTTTTATCCGCGACCCATTTATTTTGCCGGTGGAAAAAGAACATACATATTATATGTATGCTTCAAGCACCACTACCGATGCTAACGGCGAAAAAATTGGAGGCGTGAAAGTGTATAAGAGTCGCGATTTGCAGCATTGGACTGAACCCAAGCAAGTGTGCGTAATACCTGAAGACAACTGGAGTAGAGGAGTGGTGTGGGCACCTGAAGTTCACGAATATGAGGGCAGATATTATCTTTTTGCTACCATAAATAGCGGTATAGAATGGAAAGCTCCGAAGAAAGATTGGGTGAAATACACCTGGCGAGCTACTCAAATATTCCGTGCCGATAGTCCGGAAGGACCTTTCGTGCCGCTATCCACTGAGTCATCTACGCCTTCCGACCAGATGGCGCTCGATGGTACGCTATGGGTGGAAGATGGTAAGCCATATATGATTTATTGCCATGAGTGGGTAGAACTTGGTGACGGCGCTATGAATCTTGTGGAACTTACGCCCGACCTCTCAGCACGCGCTACGCAACCTCAAAAACTGTTCTGCGCTTCGGCTGCGCCGTGGTCAACAGGGATGGAAACGAAAAGCGGCGACCGCCATTATGTTACTGATGGATGTTTCCTTTATCGCAGTAAAACGGGGAAATTGCTTATGATATGGTCGAGTTTCTGCAATGGACAGTATGCCGTGGGTGTGGCAGAATCTACTACAGGACGAGTGAAAGGTCCATGGCGTCAGCAACCCGAACCAATTTTCAATCGTCACGGCGGCCATGCCATGATATTCAAGACATTCGACGGTAAACTTTGCCTAACGCTGCATCAGCCTAATTCCCCAGCAGGCGAGGAGCGAGCTAAGATATTTGAACTAGAAGATTTGGGCAATACGCTGAGGATAAAGAATTGAAGCCGAGATATAGAATAGAAATGTGGTTAATACATAGATGAGATAAATCGATGTAGAAATAAGGCTCCAGTGAGCTATTACGATAAAGATAGAGTGCCGGCGACGTGAAGCAAACACGATTGCCGGCACTCTAATTGTGGTTCATTAGGCTTACAGCCTATGAGCGTGTTTATTTTTTGTTGATGTTGGTGAGAGTCTTTCCTTGGTATTCACCTGTGAGGGCGTCGAGGAATGCCTTCACCTTAGCAATTTCTTCGTCAGACATTGTTCTGCCCACTTGATATTGCGACATCATCTCAATAGCTTTTTCAAGCGTTGGCACGCTACCGTCGTGGTAGTAAGGCCAAGTGAGAGCTACGTTGCGCAGAGTTGGGGTTTTGAAGCGATAGCGGTCGCGCTCGTTTCCGGTTTGAGCCCAACGGCCGTTGTCGGAGTCGGTAAGTCCCGACTTAGCATTCACTTCGCGGTCCTTGAAATAATTGTCGCGCTGACCCATAAGTTCATACGATTGTCCACCCATAATCACACCAGTGTGGCAAGTAGCGCACTTGTAGTCCTTGAACAATGCGTAACCTTCAATTTGCTCGGCACTGATGGCATCTTTTTCGCCCTTTAGATAACGGTCGAATGGGCAATTTGGGGTGAGCAGAGTCTTTTCATACTCGGCGATGGCATCGGTGATGGTGTTTTGGTTGAATCCTTCAGGATAAACTGCGAGGAAGCTCTTTGCAAACTCAGCATCGGCTGCCAAGCGCTCCGAAATTTCTTCAAACGACTTTGATCCCATTTCTACAGGGTTCAATGGAGGACCGGCTGCTTGTTCAGCAAGTGTAGCTGCACGGCCATCCCAGAACTGTACGAAGTTGAACACAGCATTATACGACGTTGGAGCATTGATGCCGCCAAACTGGCCGCCAATACCGTCGGAGAACTGATGGTTGTCAACGCCAGCTGTTTCGATGGCATGGCACGAAGCGCACGAAATGGTGTTATCGCCCGAGAGACGAGTGTCGTGATACAACGCTTTGCCCAGCAGCACCTTAGCAGGATCTACGGCTACTGAATCTGGAATTGGACGAACAGGTTCGTTCTTGAACTCCTCAGCAGCGAGTTCATTAGGATAGAATTGCTGGCGATGTGCCTTAACCCATTCCAATGCCATCTCGGTTTTCGACGATGTGAGCGAAGATCCCCAGTGAGCCAGATAATACGATGCCAGTGGCATAGTGCCATCGGCAATGCACTTCTCAACCTTGGCAAGATCTACTTCGCCCACAGCCTTGCCTTCAGCAATAGCTGTCATCATGGGTTCGATGTCGAACATCTTA
This sequence comes from uncultured bacterium, assembly GCA_945612775.1. Taxonomy (GTDB): domain Bacteria; phylum Bacteroidota; class Bacteroidia; order Bacteroidales; family Muribaculaceae; genus SFTJ01. Next base: position 3,674 of record CALZAF010000024.1, read on the forward strand.
TAACCTTCGCCTACGTGGGCATCAATCATACTGCTTGCCACTGGCCAAGAGGCGTAGAATGGCAAGTCGGGATTAGCAGTGTGACAGAATGCACATCCGCCGTCATTCAAGATTTGCGTTATCTGCTCGTTGGCAGGCAACGACAGGTCGGGAGTGCGGTTAACGGCGCGATAAACTATCGCTAACGCCGCTATTGCCAAAGCACCGACCGAGATGATTTTACTTGACTTTTTCATAAACGACTTTGTTGTTTAAGTTTATTATTTAAGGTTTAATCTCTCTCAATTAACTATAACTATGCAGGCTCTGCGATGCCCAAGGTAGCAAGTTCACGCCGTACCAGCACATCTGCAGCAGAACGAAACCTATTATTAGCCACACATACGCCACTGCATCGTGTTCGCGTCGGCCGCCTTGCAGCCTCCTGTGCACATACACAAGATAGGCGCACCATGTTGCCGCTGCCCAAGTCTCTTTAGGGTCCCACGTCCAATAGTTGCCCCACGCCTGCTTAGCCCAAATGCAGCCCGATAGCATGCCAAACGTTAGGAATGCCATGCCTATCTTCACAAGGCTGTCGGTAGTGACAAGGTAGCTGCCGCTCTTGCGCCATAAGCCAGCCACGGCAAGCATAAAGGCACATCCAAACAAACTATATGAGAACATATACACAGTGACATGCGGCACAAACCATGCGCTTTGCAACGCCGGCATCAGGCTTTGGTCGTGAGTGTCGGGTCGGCAGATGTTTATCACCACAAACACGGTTGCCACCACAAGCGAAAACATGGGCAACCATCGATAGTGCCACCGCACATACACAATCCACCCCGAGGCAATCATAAACAGCGAATACCATAGGCGAGTCTCGCCAAGCGTGCGCAGAGGAGGCCTGTTCAAACTCACCCACAATCCTGCAACAAAGGCAATATACACAATCAACCCCAGCGCAGTGAGGACTATGCTCGGTTTGCTGTACGCCGACTTACTGCGCAATGCCGCCACAGCTCCTGCAAGCCATAGCAACACCGCAACAGCCGAAAACGGCACAAACACGCTCCACGTAATCATATCTTGCCCTCCACTTTTATGGTTTTAACACTCCAAGCCACGCCTAAAAGCAGCATTATTATGCCCATAAGCGTGACGTATTTCCATGGCTCGCGCACTATCTGAATCACGCAGTCGCGCACGTCGGTGCCTTGACTGTTGAGATGATAGCTCATCAGGTAAACGTCTTCGCCTAAGCTCACTGCGTGCGGGCTGTTAACAGCTAATTCACATTGCTCACCATCGACAAGCAGCCATGCCCGGAACTGCACAATGGTGTTGTTGACCGGATTGCGCTCAATGGCAAATCGCTGCAGACGCATAGTGTGGCCCATCGGCAACATGCATCCATTTTCGTCGTAAACCGTAGAAACATCTTCGTCAACGGCAAGCACTGCATGCAGTCGAGTAGTGTCGGCAGCGCCAGCCATACCGCTGAACAAAGCAAGCCAGATGCCCATATGGACACATGCAAACGCTCCATCGCGCCTAAACGAGAACTTGCGTAGGCGGTGCATCATCACCAACGCAAGGTGAGCAAGCAGTGCCACGAGCAAGCCAACAAAAGGTACACTTGTGGTAAAATGGGCAAACGCCGGCACTGCGCCTCCTGCCACAAGGCAGCACGCCACCAACGCCAGCAACACATACGCCATGCGCGCCGACCGCAACTCTGCCAAAATCTTGCTATTGCCGCATTCGCGGTGCAAAACGTAGAGCAGCGCAACGCCAGCCACGCCAAGCATAAGCCCTATGGGAAATGAAAAAAACTCAACGTTGATGTTGCCAAACATCAATTGCAGCGCCACCAACGCCAATATGTAAGCCGATAGCCATTTCATAGGTAGAGTTTCATCATGCTCGAAGCATCTGCCACAACAGTATTAAAATAAAATTTTATCTTTCGCATCTATCTTTCACAGCATTTGCGTCTTGATTAGCCGCCACTTGCCACAAAGATGTTTCAAAATTAATGAAATTATTGAAATTCACATTTCAAAACCTACAAAATTTTTCGTTCATGATGCTGCATTTTTAATTGCAGCTGTCATTATACATGCTGTCGCCTTATTCACGCCAGAGCAGATCCTTTGGCTCCCGGTGTGTGCGAGATAATATATAATAATGTTATTTTTTTGTCAATTCAAGGCGTGATAACTTCGCCACCACATTGCCTTTTTTGTCGATTAGTTCGATGCTATTCTTGCTCGAATGGCGCATTGCCACCGTTTCTTCGAGCGCAATCAGAAGGGCAGTTTCGCGATTGATGTTGAGACCCATTTTTCGGGTAGATATGATGTTTTCAAACTGTATGCCGTTGTTGCGGTCGTAGTCGAGCACAATGTCGCCATTAATCACGTTGCAACCAGTGTTGCCATGCACTTTCATTTGGTCGGTATCTATTATCAGACGCACCTCTTGCGACAGCGTGGGCTCGCCATCGATGTCGGTCACAGTCCAGGCACCGCAAGCGAAATCATAGTTTTTGCGCACTAAGGTAATCAGCACATGCGAATTTTTTGCCAAAAGGTGCAGGTATTCTATGCCGTCTTTTTCCTCTATAGTTAGGCTTTGTGTTTCGGAGAGAGCTTTAAGTATGCCTCGGCTATTAGAACTATGGCTACACTCGCGGCTTGTGGTGATAACGTCGTGAAATGTGATGCCATTTCCATCGAGTTTGAATTTGCCATTAATCACGTTGCAGCCGTTATTGCCGTAAAGTCGGTGAGAACTGGTCTCGAAATTCAAGAATGGGCGCTCCTCGCAAGTCACTTTTTTATTTTTCAGTCGAGTGATGGTCCATTCGCCCGAAAGCTGTTTTGCAGGGTCGCTAAGTACGAAACTTTTAGGCGCTTCTTCCTTCTGCTTCTGTTCTTGCACTTGCTCTACGGGTTCTTTGATGATGCGCTTGGGTGATTTCTTTTTAGGCCCGAAACTGCCAGCCAAAGCCACCGAAGGCACCATCGCTAAGCAGAGTAAAGCCGATATAATAGAGGTTTTCTTCATTTCAATTATTTATGGTTGATATTTCAAACTTCAAATTTCGCCATTTTTTTTCACTTTTAAGGCATAAAACCCAATTGAGAGGGCTATTTTGTGCTGTAAATGTAGTTAAACTTTATTAAAGGTATGCCCATAAGGTAGAGATGGTGCGACTAAAGCAATATCTTTGCATATCAAATAGACCCCAATAATGAGATAGATGCAACGAATAGAATATAAAATAACAAAAATCATCATATTAATGGCGCTGCTACTTGCACCAGTGGGAGTGTCGGCGCAGATCAATACCGAGCAGATGCTCAATATAGGCCGCAATGCGCTCTACTTTGAAGATTATGTGCTCTCGATACAGTATTTCAACCAAGTGATAAAGGCAAAGCCTTATCTTGCCGAGCCATATTTCTACAGAGCAGTGGCAAAGATTAATCTCGACGATTATAGCGGAGCAGAAGCCGATTGTGATAAGGCCATCGAGATAAACCCCTTCATCGTAGATGCCTATCAAGTGCGAGGTATAGCTCGCCAAACGCTAAAAAAGAATCGTGAGGCGATAGCCGACTATGATATGGGCTTAAAATATATGCCTGAGGAGAAGATATTTATGGTAAATAAGGCCATCTGCCAGGAAGAACTCAAAGATTATGATGGCTCGGAAGCTACTTATACTCAGCTATTGAAACTCTATCCCAACTATGAGCGAGGTTATTTGGCAAGAGCGCAGCTCATGATGTCGAAAGGCGACACACTGCGTGCGCTCGACGATGTCAACAAGTGCATTTCGCTTACCAAGGGCTTGGCGTCGGCATTTGTGATTCGTTCGCAGATAGAGATGAATCACCAGAAGGACTATAACGCCGCACTTGCCGACATGAATGAGGCAATTAAGCTTGAACCTTATTTTGCCGGATATTTCATCAATCGCGCATTTATGAAGTATAATCTCGATGACTATTTCGGTGCGATGGCTGACTATGATTACGCCCTCGAACTCGACCCGACAAGTGTTGCTGCGCACTTCAACCGCGGTCTGCTCAACGTCGAAGTGAGCGAGAACGATAAAGCCATCAAGGACTTCACCTATGTGCTCAATAGCGACCCAAATAACTTCTTGGCCCGATACAATAGAGCATTGCTATATACCAAGACGGGACAATACGACAAGGCAATACCCGACTATGATGCCGTGCTCGAGAAGTATCCCGACTTTGAGGCTGGACTTTTCGCGCGAAGCGAGTGCAAACGCCGCATGGGCGACATGGCTGGTGGCGAACGCGACTATAATCGCTCGAGAGCACTTCAAAAACAGAAAAAACGCATCGAAGAATACGACCCCGACAAAGACGAACAGCTCGTGGAAGAAGAGGTGGAAAGCGAATCGGCAGTTATGAACAAGTTTAACACACTGTTAACCGTAGAGACCGATAGTAAAATCACTCCAAAATACGAGAATAAGACGCGTGGACGAGTGCAGGACCGCAATTTCCAAATCGACCCAGAGCCAATGTTCTTCCTGTCGTATTACGACGTGAACAAAAAATTGCGCGAAACCACCAATTACGTGAAAGAGCTAACCGAAATCAACGAAACCCACATGCTGCCTTTCACTTTGGTGCTGACCAATGCCTCGGTGCATCTGCAGGAGAGTGACATAGAAAAACACTTCCGATCAATCGACTATTACACTGGCCTGCTTGCAGCCTCGCAGCCTCGCTCGGTGGATTATTTTGCTCGCGCCATCGATTTCTTGATGGTGAAGAATCCCGAAGCTGCGATTACCGACCTCAACAAAGCTATCGAGAAGAGCGAAAAGTTTGCTTTGGCATATTTTGCTCGCGCCTACGCCCGATATGTGCAGCACACTATGCAGGGATTGTCGTCCACATCAGCCGACACACCCACCAAGACCGGCGATGCCCAGAATATGGCAATGCTTGCAAGCCGCAAAGATGCAATGGCTCTGGGCGACATTATAGCCGACCTCGACCTTGTGCTCAAGTATTCGCCTAAGAATGTGTATGCTATGTACGACAAAGGTTATGTTTATATGCAGATGCAGGATAATACGGCTGCGGTGAGCGCCTATACCGAGGCAATAGAAGCAAAACCCGACTTTGGAGAAGCCTATTATAACCGCGGATTGGTGTATTTGCGCCTTGGCAATAAGGAAAAAGGTCTTGCCGACCTAAGCAAAGCCGGCGAACTTGGCATCTTGCCGTCGTATAATGTGTTGAAACGCATGCAGCGATAGTATATTTCCCCAAGAATAACGATAAACAGAAGCGATGACCCCCGCAGTGAGAGCCATCGCTTCTTGTTTTATTAGAGAGAATTGTGATTAGTGGCAATAAAGTCCTGCGGTAGGAAGCACATTGCCATGGCTATCGGTGACTGTGAGGCGAAGGATGCCGCCGTTGTGGTCGAAATACTTCACGCAGATGGGGTGCAAGCCCTTGCTGAGTGCCATTTCGCCCGCAAGCTGCAGAGCAGAGTGCTCCTTGTCGTTATCCACCACCAAACGGCTGTCGATGAGCAGAATGCTGCCATCATCGCTTAGCAGCGAGAATGTGTAAACATCGTTGGCTGGGATATTGATGTAGCCTGTGATTACGAGTCCGATATTGCCTTGTGCTCCTTCGGGGATAGTGATGTCATCTACAATAAATTGCTTCATAAACTGGGCTGTCTCTATTTCGCTGCAGATAGGGCCGCGGTAGTCATACCAAAGAGCCTTCAGACCAGCCTTTTCTTTGCCTGTATGCAAGAATGATAAACCATATTCCTGGCGTTCGTAACGAGCGCGATAGCTGTCGCCGGGATGCCCGTTGGCGTGATAGTTGCGGAATGTGAAAAGGGTGTTTTCGGTAACGGTAATAGGACCGGTGTAAAGCGGCGAATTTTCGTTAGGAATCGAGCCGTCGGTGGTGTAGCGAGTAACAGCTGTAGCGTCGAGGCTTGAAAGTTCCACTTGTGCCTTATCTACAAATGCACGGAGCACCTTGAAATTGTCGTAGTTAGGAATGCGATAATTGATTCCGTAGCTGTTGAGGCGCGACATTTGACCAGCTACGCGCTGCTTGAAGGCCTCGAAATCGGTGTTTTGCTTACGCCATGCAATTTCGGCTATGGCAAATGCTCGAGGAAACGCTTGGTAGAACAAGCGGTCGATAGTAGGGATGCGTTCCGACCATAGAGCGCCTTGAACACCGAAAACCAAACTTGGGTCGGCTGCTCGCTCAGCCACATTATATGTATATATGTTCTGCAAATCAGCCTGGTCTTCATCGTTATCGAGATAGAATCGGTGATTAGGCATCACAATCACCTTGTTGCCCTGCTTTGTGGCAATGGTAGGAGCGTCTTTAGCCCAGCTGCGCCACCACGAGATGGTGGTGGTGTTAGATATGCCGCCTTCGATACATTCGTCCCAACCAATCATCTTTTTGCCGTTTTCGGTGAAGAATTGCTCCATCTGGTCGATGAACCACGATTGAAGTTCATGCTCGTTCTTGAGTCCGAGAGCCTTGATTCGAGCTTGGCAGTCAGGACACTTTTCCCAGTTTTCTTTAGCCACTTCATCGCCACCAATGTGAACGTATTCGTAAGGGAAAAGAGGGATTATTTCCTTATATATGTTCTTGCAAAACTCAAGTGCAGAGTCTTTTCCCGGGCAAACGGGCGAAGAGAACGTTTGTCCCCAGCCGGTTTCGGAGAAGCAAGCCACGCCGTCGTAGTTGCTTACTGCAGCAAGCATGTGACCCGGCATATCGATTTCGGGAATCACGTCGATGCCGCGTTGAGCAGCATAAGCCACCACGTCGCGAATCTCATCTTGAGTGTAGAAGCCGCCATACATCTTGGTGCCATTGATTTCGCGGTAGCGATCGGCAGGCATCACCATGTCGGAGTTGTCCCAAGCTTTGGCGCGAGCAAGGCATATCCGATCTTGCTCGTTATGGGTGCGCCAAGCGCCCTTCTCGGTAAGGAGAGGGTAGCGCTTAATCTCGATGCGCCATCCCTGGTCGTCGGTAAGGTGCCAGTGGAGCTTGTTGAACTTATAAGAAGCGATGACGTCGATAACGCGCTTAACCTCGTCCACGGTGAGGAAGTGGCGCGAAACGTCGATGTGCATGCCACGCCACTGATAGGCAGGAGTGTCGGTGATGGTGGCGTTTTCGATGTTAGGGCACGACGGATCGAACATCTGCTGGAGGGTGGCGATGCCGTTGATTACGCCATTGTAGCCGTTGCCGTTGATAACGGCTTTGTTACCCTTCACGCTAAGGGTGTAAGCGCCCTCAGTGCCGCCCTTGCCAAGGCGAAGAGTAACCGATCCGTTGCCCTTAACGGCGGCAAATTTCACTCCACTCACGCCAGAAAGCGCTTCGGCAGCATATTCGGCAGCGGCCTTAAGGCTTGGGTGGCTATATCCCACGGTGCTGCCATCGCTAAATGTAGATACACCTTTCTGCACCACCACCTTCTCGGGTTGCGGCACGAAGCAGTTGACATTGGCATTTGCCATCAATGGCATCAATGCCAGAATTAATAATAGTCGTTTAATCATCGTTTAAGGTTTGTTTTTATTTGGTTATAATATTAAGTTATGCAATATGTTAGGGCGCAAGCTATCATCGAGGGCACACGCCGCAAGATGCGCTTTTGCATTACAAAGAAAGGAAATTTTCGGCTTTTGTGCAAGCATTAAGTGGAGTGATGAAAAAATGGGGCTAAATAGTTTCGTAATCAGATTTTTTATTGCTAATTTTGCAGTCCAAAATGTGTCGATTTTCTTTTTCGGCTGACTTTAGGCTGGGAAAGACGATAATTTTTGTGATAAAGTCGCCATTTGGGCTTAAAAACGCAAAATCGTTGAGAGACGATAGAACTGCGATGAGCCGAAATGGGGCATAGAAGAAAACTAAAGACAGAAATATAAGCTTAGGTCGTGTTGTTGTATGACACGGCGAAACCATAAAATAAAAACAAGATGAATATAACTTTTCCAGACGGAAGCGTAAAGCAATTTGAGCAAGGCGTAACGCCATTGCAGATTGCAGAAAGTATCAGCCCACGATTGGCTCGTGAAGTATTGGCTGCTACAGTGAATGGTGAAGAATGGGACATAGCTCGCCCGATTTGTAACGATGGCGAGATAAAGTTGTTCAAGTGGGAAGATGCAGAGGGCAAGCACGCATTTTGGCATACCTCGGCACACCTCTTGGCAGAAGCCCTGCAAGAACTTTACCAAGGAATACAGTTCGGTATCGGACCAGCTATTGAAAACGGTTTCTACTACGATATCGATCCAGGTGAAAATCAGTTGACTCAAGCCGACTTCGAGAAGATTGAAAAGAAGATGCTCGAACTTGCCCAAAAGAAAGAGGCTGTGGTGCGTAGCGAAATCTCGAAGACAGATGCATTGGAGATGTTCGGTGCACGCGGCGAGACCTACAAGTGTGAGTTGATAGCTGACCTCGAAGATGGCCACATCAGCACCTACACACAAGGCGCATTCACCGACTTGTGCCGCGGTCCACACTTGCCAAACACCGGTTCGATAAAGGCAGTTAAGATATTGTCGCTTGCCGGCGCATACTGGCGCGGCGACGAAAAGCGCAAGCAGATGCTTCGCGTGTATGGTGTAGCATTCCCTAAGAAGTCGATGCTCGATGAGTATATGCAGATGCTCGAAGAGGCAAAGAAGCGCGACCACCGCAAGATAGGTAAAGAAATGGAGCTCTTCGCATTCTCGCAGAATGTGGGTCAGGGCCTGCCATTGTGGTTGCCAAAGGGTGCAGCACTTCGCGACCGCTTGGAGCAATTCCTTCGCAAGATTCAGAAGCGTTACGGCTATCAGCAGGTAATCACTCCACACATCGGTAACAAGCAGCTTTACGTTACTTCGGGACACTATGCTAAGTATGGCAAGGACTCGTTCCAGCCAATCCACACTCCAGAAGAAGGTGAAGAATACATGCTTAAGCCAATGAACTGTCCTCACCACTGCGAAATCTATAAGACTTCGCCACGCTCATATAAGGATCTTCCATTGCGATTCGCTGAATTCGGTACAGTGTATCGCTATGAGCAGAGTGGTGAACTTCACGGTTTGACTCGAGTTCGTGGATTTACTCAGGACGATGCTCACCTATACTGTACAGCAGAACAACTTAAGGACGAATTCTTGAAGGTTATGGACATCATCTTCTATATCTTCAAGGCTCTTAACTTCGAGAACTACGAGGCTCAGATTTCGCTCCGCGACCCTAACAACAAGGAGAAATATGTTGGATCGGACGAAAATTGGGAAAAGGCAGAGCGCGCCATCGTGGAAGCATGCCAAGAAAAGGGCTTGAATGCACGCACCGAACTCGGTGAGGCAGCATTCTACGGACCAAAGCTCGACTTTATGGTTAAGGACGCCATCGGACGCCGTTGGCAGTTGGGTACAATCCAGGTTGACTACAACTTGCCAGAGCGCTTCGGTTTGGAATACACAGGAAGCGACAACAAGAAGCACCGTCCAATCATGATACACCGTGCGCCATTCGGTTCGATGGAGCGTTTCGTGGCAGTATTGCTCGAGCACACAGCAGGTAAGTTGCCATTGTGGTTGGCACCAGAACAAGTAGTGGTGTTGCCAATCAGCGAGAAGTACAACGACTATGCAAAGAAGGTGGTTAAGATTTTGGAAGAAAGAGATATCCGCGCCACAATTGACGACAGAAACGAGAAAATCGGCAAGAAAATTCGCGACAATGAGTTGAAGAGAACCCCATATATGGTGATTGTAGGCGAAAAAGAAGCAGAAAATGAAGAAGTTTCTGTAAGAAAACAAGGTGGAGGTGACCAAGGTACGAAAAAAATTACTACCTTTGCAGATGAATTTGCTCGAGAAATTGAGGAAATGACAAACTTTTAATAATAATTAATGGAGAAAAAACCACCGTTTACCGGCCCTAAGAAGCCAGCAGCTGGTCCACAAAGGCCACCACAAGGTCGCAAGAATGATAAAGATAAAGGCGACCAACACGCTATTAATGATAACATTCGCGCCAAGGAGGTACGCCTCGTGGGCGATAATGTTGAGCAGGGAGTATATCCTATAGCCGAAGCATTGCGAATTGCTGACGAATTGGAGCTTGATTTGATTGAAATTTCGCCAAATGCAGTGCCACCTGTGTGCCGCGTACTCGACTATCAGAAGTTCTTGTACCAGCAGCGCAAGCGCTTGAAAGAGCAGAAGGCGAAATCGACGAAGGTAGTGGTAAAGGAAATCAGATTCGGACCACAGACCGACGATCACGACTACAACTTCAAACTCAAGCACGCCATCGAATTCCTCAAGGAAGGCAGCAAGGTGAAGGCCTATGTGTTTTTCAAAGGACGCTCAATCTTGTTTAAGGAACAGGGCGAAGTGCTACTGCTTCGTTTTGCCAACGACTTGGAAGAATATGGCAAGGTAGAGCAGATGCCAGTGCTTGAAGGTAAGCGAATGATTATAATGCTCACTCCTAAGAAGAAGTAAGCCTTCTTGCCGAGGAGCGGCATTATTCCCCAGAGAAAAGAGATGGGCGTTGGGTTTAGTAAGTACCCAACCCTTGTAAACAATTATAAATTTAAACTATTTAACAAAAATGCCAAAGATTAAGACTAATTCCGGTGCCAAAAAAAGGTTCACCCTTACCGGATCAGGAAAGATCAAGAGAAAACATGCTTTCAAGAGCCACATCTTGACCAAGAAGACTAAGAAGCAAAAGAGAAACCTAACTCACTTCTCAGTGGTTGACGTTGCCGATTTGAACAACGTACGCAAGATGTTGGTAATGAAGTAATCGTTATTCACCCTTGATTGACAAAAGAGAATCTTTAAAGTTTTTTATTAACCGAGTGTTTAGCACAAAAAGAGCAAACTGCCGCTAACATTCAAAAACATTTAAAAACATGCCTAGATCAGTAAACCACGTTGCATCAAGAGCACGTAGAAAAAAAGTTCTAAAACTTACAAGAGGTTATTTTGGTTGCCGTAAGAACGTGTGGACCGTTGCCAAGAATACTTGGGAAAAAGGTTTGACTTATGCTTACCGCGATAGAAAGAACAAGAAGCGCAACTTCCGCGCATTGTGGATTCAGCGTATCAACGCTGCAGCACGCCTCGAAGGTCTTTCTTACTCACAGCTTATGGGTCTTATCCACAAGGCTGGTATCGAAATCAACCGCAAAGTTCTTGCAGATCTTGCTATGAACAACCCAGCAGCATTCAAGGCTGTAGTTGACAAGGTAAAGAACGCTTAATAACGAGCATCCTGCAAAGTAACATAAAAGTCTTTTCGTTGCCCATTGGGCAATGGAAAGGCTTTTTTTCTTTAATTCCTCGGTGCGATGAAATAGGGGTGTTGCTCATTCCCGATTTGGCGGCAAGCGTGCGCGCGAGAAATAGCTGGCGGGGATGAGAATCGTGATATGCCTGAATGTGAATAGAATAGGCATGTGATGAGAATTTTTAACTAAAATGGGGCAAAAATAGTGTGGCAAATGGTTGTTAAATTACATTACTATTACTATATTTGCAATAACAAAAGGTCATTGAAAAATATACCACATCAAAGCTGATTGGGGTACTCTTCAGTTTTTATTAGAATGCCGAGTAAGGCGAGCATGGCGATGGCGGGCCCCAACCTGAAAAGGTGTCTTAGCGACCAGGCGGATTACAAAGCCGTGTAAGCCCTCAAATCCTGTATTTGTCGGAGTTCCATCATATCCCTTTGGTGTGGTTCTTTATACAAAGCGATGGGGTGAATTTGTGAAATTCATTTCATCGCTTTTGCTTTTTGTTGCGAAATATGCGATAGATTGTTAACTTTGTGGTAAGAAAACAGAATACTGCTAAAGCATGACGATGAAAACAGAGAAAAAAATTAGCGGCAAGTGGCAGGGGCTTATTGTGCTTGTGGCGAGAGCGATATTGGGCATTACGTTCATCATCTCGGGCTTCGCCAAGGCTATTGACCCATGGGGCACCGTGTATAAGTTTGCCGACTATGTGGGTATTCTCGGCGTCACATCGCTCGAACCACTCATAACATTCGGGGCATTTGCTCTGCCGCTGGTGGAGTTTCTGCTTGGCGTGTTTGTGCTGTTCGGGCTCTACCGACGCACGGCGCCGTGGGCTATGGCTGCTATGATGCTTGTGCTCACGCCGCTTACCTTTTATCTGGCAGTGACCGACCGTATGGCCGATTGTGGATGCTTCGGCGACGTGCTTGTGCTAAGCAACTGGGCAACATTTGGCAAGAACGTGGTTTTAACAGCACTCGTGGCATACTTGGTGTGCCGAAATCGCAAGGTCGTTAGCGTGTATGGTCCTGGAGTGCAATGGATGGTGTGGGCAGTATCGATGTTTTTTGTCCTCGCCACAGAGTATTGGGGCTATGTGTATCAGCCGCTAATCGATTTCCGCCCATATAAGGTGGGCGAGATGCTCTATAACGGACCGCAGAGCGATGGCGACGATGCGGAATACATCTTTGTCTATAGCAAGGATGGCGTGCAGCGCGAGTTTACTCTCGACAGTCTGCCCGACGACGATTGGGAATTTGTGGAACGCCGCGCGGTGGCGCTTGAGCCGATGGATTATAATCTTGTTCGCAGCGGTGTGGTGATACTCGACCAAGGCATCGACCGCACAGCCGAATTGCTCGACCATGACGGCGAACAGCTGATGTTTGTGTTCCCCGACCTGGCTACCATAAGCATTTCGGCTACCTATATCATCAACGAAGTCAATGACTTTGCCCAACAGCATGGCGTGAGCACATTCGGTGTGGCTATGGATGAGATTCAAGCCATAGAGCGCTGGAACGACATTTCGATGGCGCAGTATCAGATGTATGAGATGGACGACACCGATATGAAGATGCTTGTGCGCGGCAATCCTGGGCTTGTGTATCTCAAGGGCGGCAAGGTGGTGTGGAAGCGCGCATTAGGTTCGCTTTCGCCTGAACTTATGCAAGCATCCGACGCTACAATGACGAGCATAGTGGCAGATTTCGATGCGCGAAAAACGCTCAATTATTCGGTGGCCTTCTACGTTTTAGCATTAATTGTGATATTAATGATAAATAGAACCCACAAAGTGGTGAAATTTAGCACCGAAAGGATAAAAAAGAATCATAAAAAAGACGTAACTTTGCAAGAAGAAAATAAGAATAAATAATTCAACTAATAATCATTTTTATTTGAAATATTAATATGAGAAAAAACATTGTAGCTGGTAACTGGAAGATGAATACTACAGTTCCAGAAGGCGTAAAGTTGGCAAAGGAAGTTAACGCAGCTCTCGAAGGCATCACAGCAAAGTGTGATGTGGTAATCGGTGTGCCTTTCACTCACCTTACAGCAGTTAAGGCAGTAATCGGCGAAAAGCTTGGTCTTAGTGCAGAAAACTGCGCCGACAAGGTAAAGGGTGCTTACACTGGTGAAGTATCGGCAGCTATGGTAGCATCTACAGGTGCAACTTATGTAATCCTTGGTCACTCAGAACGCCGTCAATATTACGGTGAAACAGCCGAAACATTGAAGGACAAGGTGGCTTTGGCTCTCGAAAATGGCTTGACCCCAATCTTCTGCATCGGCGAAGTGCTCGAAGAACGCGAAAACGGCACTTACTTCGACGTAATCAAGGCTCAAGTAGCTGATTCATTGTTCCAACTTTCAGCTGAAGACTTCGGCAAGATCGTATTGGCATACGAACCAGTATGGGCAATCGGTACAGGCAAGACTGCAACAGCTGACCAAGCTCAAGAAATCCACGCATTCATTCGCGGCTTGATTTCTGAAAAGTATGGCGAACAAGTAGCCGACGACACAACTATCCTTTACGGCGGTAGCTGCAAGCCAAGCAACGCTAAGGAATTGTTCGAAAAGCCAGACGTTGACGGTGGCTTGATCGGTGGTGCTGCACTCGACGCTGAGTCGTTTATGGGAATCGTTACTGCATTCTAATATTAGCGACGCAGTAAGAACTATATTACTCGGTCGCAGGGATGTGGCTACACCCTTGGCGATAGTGCAAGACGGTGTAATTATGCCCCTGCGGCCTTTTTAATTAATCTACGAGGCTTTATTTGGGTCCTCGATGCTAAAAGCATTAGCATTAGTCACATTATTATCTGGAATTCTGTTTCCGGGTGTAAAACGGATACGCACTATGATGAGAAGAATAACAATAACTCTTGTTTTGGCGCTTGCTACGGTGATGTTGATAGCTGCGCAAACGTCGTCGAACGACATTGTGAAGCATCTTAACCAGAACACCAATGGCAAGGTGACTGTGGTGATGCCTAAGCAGCTGGAGGAGCGGCTAAAGTCGGAGAATGGTAACCCCGAGAACGGTGTGCCGAGCAAGGCAGTGACATCGAATGTGGGCTATCGCATACAAGTATATTCGGGAAGCAACAGCAACTCCAAGCGCGAGGCAGAATCGCGCGAGGCGAGCATTACGTCGCGATTCCCGAGCATGCGCACATCCATCATCTATAAGGCACCGTCGTGGCGCTTGCGCGTGGGCGATTTTCGCACCCGCGACGAGGCAAAGATTGCACTCGAAGAACTTAAACAAGCTTTCCCCGGCTATGCCAAGGAGCTTACGGTGGTGGTTGACCGCATAAATTTATAATGCCAAAGATGGAAGAGAACGAGGAATTGATAGAACAGATAGCCGCACACTACAAGGCTATATTGCAGCTGATAGGCGAAGACCCTGAGCGCGATGGCTTGAAAAAGACGCCACGCAGGGCTGCAAAGGCTTTGCTTGAGGTGACGCGAGGTTATAAGCAAAATGCAGCCGACTTCGTGAAATCGGCGCTATTTGAGTATTCGGGCTCAAAGATTGTGGTGGTGAAGGATATCGAGTTTTATTCGCTATGCGAGCATCATGTGCTGCCTTTCTTCGGAAAGGTATCGATAGGGTATATCCCCGACGGAACGATGGTGGGCCTTAGCAAGCTTGCCAGAGTGGTAGAGGCATTTGCCCGCCGCTTGCAGGTGCAGGAGCGACTCACTGCCGAGATATGCGATTCACTCTATGCCAATCTTTCGTCGAAAGGTGTGATAGTGGTGTGCCGAGCCGAACACATGTGCATGAAGATGCGCGGCGTGGAGAAGCAGAACGACAGCACTCTCACTATGGAATATCGCGGGGCTTTCGAAGACGCTCAGCTCCGCGACGAATTTCTGAAAATGCTGCAGATGCAGTAGCGCAAAATGCTATAAACCGTCGGAGGCAGAGACTGTCGAAAAATTTGACGAAAAAATGAAAAATTTTTCGCGATTACATGACGCTGATTATTAGCTATTAAGGTGCTTAGAAAGGCGATTCTGCAAAAAAAAGGACGAAATTTTTTAGCGAAATGTTTGCACAAATCAAAAAAGTGTCTTAACTTTGCACTCGCAATCGGGAAATGAGACAGCGATGCTCAAAACCTGAAAGTGAAACGCGAAAATAGCTCAGTTGGTAGAGCACAACCTTGCCAAGGTTGGGGTCGCGGGTTCGAGTCCCGTTTTTCGCTCTAAGATCTTTAACATAACAGATTGCTTGCGAAAATAGCTCAGTTGGTAGAGCACAACCTTGCCAAGGTTGGGGTCGCGGGTTCGAGTCCCGTTTTTCGCTCACTTGTCCGGGTGGCGGAATTGG
>CALZAF010000025.1 GCA_945612775.1 uncultured bacterium
GCAGCCAATCGGGTGCGATAGTTGCTATTTGGCGTCGAAACTATACATTAGGCTAAGTCGCAGATAATTGTGGATGCGATTACTGGTGTAGTCGACTCGGGTAGTGGCTGTTTCCTTTGTAGAATAGCTCTGCTTTTTGTTGAAAATGTCGTCGGCAGAGAGTGTGATTATAAGTTTCTTGTTGAGCAGCGAAGCCTTTGCGGCAGCGTCGAGAGCGAAAATGTGGCGGTTGAAGTAATCGGTGCGATAACCGCTCTGTCCTTCCAGATTAGGCGTTACTGAGAAGTCGAATACGCCTATCTTGTAGCGAATAGTGAGTTCGGAGTCGTATTCGAAAATATTATTCTTGTCGATAGCGCTTTCGGTATAGGTGTTGTGGTTGAACGTCAGTGTTCCTTTGCCTTCAATCTTCCATTTCCCGAAGTCGGCAGTGATGATTGGCGCGTAGATTATTTGGCGTTGGCGATAATTGTTGTAGGAGCGAGTGTCGGCATCGTCGATTACGGTAATCACGCCATAGGTGCTTTGATCGACGAAAGTGATAGTGTTGCTTATGCTAAGCGCAGGACATGGCGCTATGGAGTGCTGCACGAATGATGTGAACATATATCCGCCACGCATATTCTCGCTCTGTGTGCGGAATGCACCGGTTAAGGTGTTGAAATATTGCACATTGCCCACTGGGTCATAATCTTTGCCATATTCCAGCCCTACGGTAACCATCTGCTCGAGTTTTGGAATCACCAAAGCGTAATTTAAGCTCGAACTAAACTTGCCTGACCGCTTAAGGTTGCTATTGCCTTGAAGAATGTATAGTGGGTTGGTATCATCTACAAAGTCGAGAGTGCTGATGAGGCTCGGTAGAGTTTGCTCGAACGATGATGAGGCTCTGATGGTGTGCTTTCGCGATGGGCGCCACGAAATATCGAGTCGAGGATTTGGTAGGGTGGCGTTGCGCGTGGCTATGGTGTCGAGTTTGCCGCGGCGATAATCCATTTCCTCGTGCGTAAAGTCGAGGTTAAAGCTTGGACGAACGTTCACTTTGCCCAAATTTAGCGTCAAACCTGCCTTAGCCGAATGATTCGATTCTGAGCCATCGCGATATTCGCTGTTTGCGGCGTCGTAGGCGTCGTTTCGTGTCACTTTGGAGTCGGAGAATCGGTTGCTATATGCGTAGGTGTACGATAGGTTCAGTATATTTTTCCCTCCTATGCCTATGCTTGCGTTAGCCAATGCCGATGCGTTCAGCGTGTGCGATGCAAGGTCGGTGGCGAGTATGTCGTGTTCGGTTAGCCCTAAATTGTGATACTCGTAGTCGGATTTTGAGAGCGATGCCATATCCTTGTTGGCGTAGTTAAATTTTGCCGATGCGGTAAACTCATTTTTGCCGTGATAATGAGTGAGCGACACGTCGGCAGAGCTTTCGAAGTTATCGCTAAGCGAAGTGCTACGCTGTTGGCTGCTGTTGGAGAGCTGAGCCATATCGTCGGTCCAAGTATTGCTTTCGTCGGTCGAAGTATCGTTTTTGCGCTGATAACTAACGGTGGCGTTTGCCTTTAAAACGTCGTTCTTTGTGAGGTTGTAATATAGGTCGAGATCGAGCGGCAGTTTCAATGTGTGGTTATACATGTCGTAGTCTTTGCGAGAGAATGAATTGCTGCCGTTGTCGAGCGTGTACTCGGTAGAACTTGTGCCACTGTCGCGCATGTCGTTGTGATTGGCAAAAGTGGTGATAGAGAAGCTGTTGCTATTGCTCCAGCCGTCGTAATTTGGATTCCAATTGTGCTGATAACCTACTGCGCCCAGCTGCTGGCGAAACTTCGGACCTGTGTGCCAGGAACTGCCGTAGAACTTATACGGCTCAATCATTTTGTTGAAATCGGAGAAATTGAACATTGCGAGAAGCGGATTGGAGTCGCTCAATCTGTGAGCATTGAGCATAGCGTCGTAGTTGGCGCGAGTGGTTCCGGCGAGCTGGGTGTTACCATACCACTTGTCGAGCCATCCCGGCTTGATTACCACGTCGAGCACCTGGTCTTCCTTGCCATCGTTAACGCCTGTGCGTGCGGCGTAGTCCGACTCTTTGTTGTATGATTTGATCTCTTTCACAGCCTCTACGGGGAGTTGACCGAGCAGGCTGCTGTCGAAACCTTTCTGGCCGTTCATGGTTAATCGCACTGGTTTGCCGTTCCATGACAGGGAGCCGTCGCTCTCTATCTTCACGCCGGGGAGTTTGCGGATAAGCGCATCGAGGCGTTCGCCGGCTTCGAGCGAGAAGGCGTTGGGGTTGAACACGATAGTGTCGCCGCGCAGAGTGAATCGCTTGGCTTTAGCGGTCACTTCGAGACTGTTGAGAAATATTTCGGACGGTCGAATCTCAATGTCATTGAGTTCGATGGTGTCGGAGCCTTCGAAACAAGGGTGGCGCAATGTGCGCTCGTAGTAACCTATAGCTTGCACTACTATTGTGGTGTTGATTAAATCCGACCGATTGGTGAATATGCCTGAAGAGTCGGTGGTGCATGTGCTCATCTGAATCCGGTTGCCTTCTCGTGATGTGACTTCCACAGAGGCGCCCTCTACGGGCAATTTTGTCTGTTTGTCTACTATTTTGCCGCGAAGCACGTCGGCGCTGGTCACCATCACTGCCATCGAGGCGATGCTTAATAGCACTAAAAGTAAGAGTCGATTCATCTCTAAATTCGTTATAAGTATCAAACACTAATTGCTTATTTCGCTACCATAACGAGCAGTGTGGCGAAATGTAACAACTCTAAGCGAATTTTTTCATAAAATTATGTGGCAATCTGAGCGTAGATTGCCGCTATGCAGTAGTAACTAATTACTATACCTGCCATTAACTTGAGTCCCGTGGTGATGACAAATGCAGCAAACGACCATAGCGACACCTTTAGCGCTTTTTTGGCGTGCTTGCCCTCGGAGAGTTCGCCTAAGAATGCGCCGATAAGCGGACCCACTATCAGCCCCATAGGCATAAAGAATAGACCTGCCACGAGTCCTATCGACGAGCCCCAGATGGCGCGCTTGCTGCCTCCGCCAGCCCGAGTGAACCAGATGGGCGCCACAAAATCGAGTATGGTGACTATCACGCCAGCCGCAATGAGCGCAATAAGCATTTGTGTGGAAATCTGTCCTGGACAGATGAAATAGGCTATCACCAGCGCTACTATGTTGAGCGGCGTGCCCGGCAGGGCGGGCAACACGGCTCCCACTATGCCCATCACCGAGAGCACAGCCACCAGCGCCATAAGCGACACCTGCCACCATTGGAGTGATGGGGCTATCGTAAGTAATGTCTGGTAGATAGTCATAGTTTCCGAGTCTTTTAAAGGTTATACCGCGGGTTTGTTTATTGATGATAACAACTCTGGAAGTCGAAAAGTGCAATCGCATGCCGCAGATGTTGTCTCCAATGATGCAAAAATAAGTATTTCGGCGATTAAAAACGAATGTTTTGCCAATTAATAA
The DNA here is from genome assembly GCA_945612775.1 of uncultured bacterium. GTDB lineage: Bacteria > Bacteroidota > Bacteroidia > Bacteroidales > Muribaculaceae > SFTJ01. Next base: position 3,490 of record CALZAF010000025.1, read on the forward strand.
AAATGTGGCTTGTTCACTTGCAGAAATAGGGCATCGTGCTATTGCCGATATTGCCCTCGATTGAGAATAAATCAAAATGCGGCGTGAGTGTAGCATAATTGCGAAATATATGGCAGACAACTCCCGAAAAAGGTCAAAACCATGTAGAAAATGCTCTAAAAGGGGCAAATTATGGTGATAATTAAATGTTTATTAGTTCAATTGTGATTTTTTGTGTATCTTTGTGCTTGATTTCAGTAAAATCTATTATGTATTTGCTATTTATATATTTAATAGGGGCTTTGAGCATCTCGTTCATGTGCTCCATATTAGAAGCTGTATTACTATCTACTCCGTTGTCGTATGCAACGATGCTCGAAGAGCAAGGCAATAAGTCGGCGAAGACTTTGTCAGACTATAAAAAGAATGTAGATCGTCCTGTGGCAGCCATTCTTTCGCTCAATACCATAGCGCACACCATAGGTGCAGCTGGTGTTGGCTCAGAGGCTGTGAAGGTTTTTGGAGAAGCATACTTTGGCGTGGTGTCGGCCGTACTGACACTGCTCATTTTGGTGGTATCAGAGATTATCCCTAAGACCATAGGTGCCAGCTATTGGCGCTCGTTGGCTATACCAACGGTGAAGATTATTCGCGTGCTCGTGTTTATTACCTATCCGTTGGTGCTCTTGTCGGAGGTCATCACCAGAGTGTTCTCATCGAAGGAGGCACAGGTGTCGGTGAGCCGCGAAGAGGTGTCGGCAATGGTGAATGTGGGCGCCAGCGAAGGCGTGTTCGAAGCCAAGGAGAAAAAGATGATTCAGAACTTCATTCGTCTTGTCAATGTCAAGGCCCAGGAGATTATGACCCCCAACCTTGTGGTGGAGTCGGCTCCCGAATCTACATTGCTGCGCGACTTCAACGACGAGGAGCTCACTTTCTCGCGCATTCCTGTGTATAAAGACAACAAGGACTACATCACCGGATATGTGCTTCGCGACGACGTGCTCGAGAAGATAGCCGAAGATAAGTTCGACATCCGCCTCAGCGACCTTATCCGACCAATCCTGTCGTTTGGCGAAGATACTACCGTTGACGACATCTGGGAACAGATGATAGAGAAGAAAGAACACATCTCGATTATTACCGACGAATACGGCTGTATGCGTGGCGTGGTGACTATGGAAGACGTGATAGAAACCATGCTCGGGGTGGAAATCGTAGATGAGAACGACGATGTGGTGGATATGCAGAAACTTGCCCTTGAGCGATGGAAGAAGATGAAATCGCAGCGCAAGAGCCTCAATCCATAAGCAAGGTAACCTGCGGGGCAAGCAGTTAGCCCAAGCATCATAATGCAAGTGCAAGATGCGCCATAAAAATTGCTGTTATGCGATGCTGAAAATCGCTATTGAGCGGCATTTTTATGGCGCTTCGTGCGTTTTGTGCCTTAAACCTTAGCTTTTTGCGCATTTCTATTACGCCAGTGTTACGAGAATTAAATGTTTTTAGTAAATTGCGAAAAAAATTTAAGTATTACAGCGAGGCTTTAGGAAATAATTATTAAATTTGTTTTTGGAGTTTTTTTTAGACTCGGAGACTGGAATAATTGTTTACCTGCTAACGCGTTGAGGCTGATGAATTCTCCCTTGATGAGGTGTGATATCGTTATTAACAACAGAATAGTGTACCATAAAGCTGGAATACAACTTAGATTACTATAATATGCCTAATGGAATAAGAAAAATATTCGTATCGGTGATTACCGTGCTTATGCTGCTGAATGCGCAGAGTGCGATGTCGCGCGATGGCGATAACGACGACCTACTTATTGTGTCGGCTTACTCAACGCAATACAACTGGAGTAGCCGCGTCGTAAATAAACTCGAAACTATAGTTCATGCCAATCATAAAAATGTATCTACGCTCAACCTGCCGCTGGCAAGTGTAAACACCATCGAAGGCATTGATTCGCTTACCAATGTGCTCTCTAAGGTAATTGCCGAGCGCAGCCCTAAGGCTGTGGCGCTGGTGGGTAGCGGCTCGTTTATGTTCTGTGAGGATATCGATTCCATCTGCCCGGATATGTCGATGATTCTTATCGGTGGTCAGGAATACACCACCAATAAGCGCAGAATAGCCGAGGAACGATTGGTGACGCCCGAAACGATGATTACCACTGACGAACTGCGCGAAAAATACAACGTCACAAGCCAGTGTATGCCGGTTTATCCGGGCGAGACTGCCGAACTGATAGTGCGAATGATGCCTAATTTGAAAAATCTCTACTTCGTGAGCGGTGACGACGTGTTTAGCCGCACCAAGGGCAGAGAACTCGAGCAGCACATGCGCAAATTCCATACGGGCATATCATATAAGGTGCTTAATGCCAATGAAATGAACTCCAGCGACCTTGTGGATGTAATAAGCAAACTCAATCGCGACACCGATGCCGTAATCTATTCGTCGTGGCTCAACCAGAAGGCGTTTTCGCGCTCTATTACGCTTATGAACAACGCTCTCTACCTGCTCGAAGTGAGCAAAGCCCCGATTTTTGTGATTCGCGACAACGGCTGGATTGCCGACGATAATCGCGTGATTGGAGGCTGCGTGTATGACGAAGATGCCTATTTCTCCATCCTCGAAGATGTGGTGGTGAAGGTGCTCAATGGCGTGCCTGCCCGAGATATTCCGTTCAACGACGCTAATCATAAAATCATTAAACTCGATTATCGCCAACTTGCCCACTACGGGTTGGATGAGGATAATTGTCCGCCTAAGACCGTGTTTGTGAATAAGATAAATCCTTTTTGGAACAAATATGGCGAATGGATTATGGTGGGCATATATCTGCTTGTGCTATTTGCCATGATGCTTGTGATAGGCTATATGCGCAAACTCGTGCAATATCGCGAATTGCGCATCAAGGAACTTGAGATAAATCGCCGATTTGTTAACCTTGTGGAGAATATGCCTATCGTGTATTTCCGCGCCCATCTGCAGAAAGATGCTCAGGGCGTCTTGACGGACATGTTGGTGAACTTCGGCAATCATAATGTAAAGAAATTCTTCAAGACCATTAATAAGTCGGGCAAGCCCACGCCGCTCACCGAGGCGCTACCCCGTGCTACGCCTATGCTGCTTAGCACCGTGGCCAAGGCCATTGAAGATGGCGTGAAAAATGCCGATGTGGTGGTAGATATCTGGACAGGAGCTTATTATGCGATGTATATCTCAATCGATGGCGACAGCATCGATGCTTTCGGCGTTGACATCAGCGACACCATCAGCTATCAGATAGGTCTCGAAAACCTCAATAACGACCTTGTGAAGGCTAAGGAAGAAGCCGAAATATCGGAGCGAATGAAGACGGAGTTTATTCAGAACATGAGCCACGAGATTCGCACGCCGCTCAACGCCATCTGCGGATTTGTGGAGATGCTTACCGACGATAGCCCCGATAATCCGCTTTCCGATCAGGAACGTAAAGAGTATAGCAACATTATAAAGACCAATTCGGGCGTGCTGATGAACTTGGTTAACGATATTCTCGACTTCAGCGACCTCAATTCGGGCCGCGCCAAGGTGGCCATAATGCAAGTGCCGGTCAACGACCTTTGCCGTCTGGCTCTGCACACCGTGGAACTCCGTGTGAGCGACAAGGTGAAGCTGCAGTTTGAGAGCAATGTGGGTGACGATTACAATATTTCCACCGACCCAAAGCGCGTGCAGCAAGTGCTCGTTAACTTCCTCACCAACGCCATAAAGCACACCGATGAAGGCTCTATCACGCTCGGATTTGCTGGTAAGGACGACGAAGGATGGTGCGAATTTTCGGTTACCGACACAGGCGAAGGCATCCCTGAAGACAAGGCCGACGAGATATTTGAGCGCTTCTTAAAACTCAATTCATTCAAGCAGGGCACAGGTTTAGGCTTGGCGATATGCAAGAGTGTGGCAAATCTGCTCGACGGCGATGTGGCGCTCGACACATCGTATAAACAAGGCGCACGATTCGTGTTCCGCCTCAAGAACATCGAATAATCAGGGCTCAATGCAGCTCGGCTCGGCGAAATCTCGACGCCAACGTATTCCCGACCCAAGGCAGCTGACTCAGTGCAAGTCGGCGGCACTATCATCGTCGTTCGGCATGACGGCAAGGTGTTGCAGGTAAAAATTTTCTACAAGGAGGTTGCTTTTTCAGCGAGGCCATGGGGTACAATAACTATGGCTAAATTTGCCGTAATTGCGAGCAGATTGCAATAAAGTGGCGTGAAAAGGTGCGAAATTCTATTTTTTTTTCTACCTTTGGTTGTTCTAACATAATGAAATATGAGCAACCCGTTGTTTTCGATAATAACAGTGACATATAACGCGGCATCGGTGATAGCGCCGACGCTGAAGAGCGTTTTGTGCCAAACATTTTCCGACTACGAGTATCTGGTGGTGGATGGAGCATCGAGCGACGACACCGTGAATATGGTTCAAGAGGCGCAAATACCTAACACCCGCATAGTCAGCGAGCCCGACAAGGGGCTCTACGACGCCATGAACAAGTCGATAGCCCTTGCACAGGGCCGCTATTTGATATTCCTGAATGCCGGCGATGCCTTTGCCTCGAGTAATGTGCTGACGCGACTCGCAGCTGCTGCCGAGAGCGATGCCGACATACTCTACGGGCAGACACAGCTGGTGAATGCCGACCGCGCCGTAGTGGGAATGCGCCACCTCACAGCACCAGCCGAACTTGATGCCGAAAGCTTCAGAAACGGTATGGTGGTGTGCCATCAGGCGTTTGTGGCAAAGCGCAGCATAGCCGAGAACTATAATATGGACTATCGCTTTTCAGCCGACTACGATTGGTGCATACGCTGCTTGCTGAAGTCGAAAGCCAATGCCTATGTGGGCGATACGCCTATCATCAGCTTCCTAACCGACGGTCTCACCGATAAGCACCACAAGGCATCGCTTCACGAGCGATATCACATCATGTGCATCTATTATGGCAAAGTATCTACTTTCTTGATGCACATCAAGTTTCTGCCACGCTATCTGCGCGAGAAAGTGCGCAAGGCGATGCGATAGATAAAGACAAATCATAACATAAACAAAAACATATTTACCAAACATAAGAAATGAGCAAAACCACAGTCAAAAACCTCGAAGCAGTGCGCAGTGAAATGCGCCGCGTGGGAGTTGACGCCGTAATCATACCAGGCACCGACCCGCATCAGAGCGAATATATCAACGATTATTGGAAAGTGCGCGACTGGGTGAGTGGATTCACCGGCAGCAATGGTACTGCAGTGATTACACTCGACCAAGCAGCCCTCTGGACCGATTCTCGCTATTTCCTTCAAGCCGAAGAACAGTTGCAGGACAGCGGATTTGTGATGCACCGCGAGAATGGACCAAATGCCGATACCAAGGAGCAATGGCTTACCGAAGTGCTCGGTGAAGAAGCCTTGATTGCCATCGACGGCCGCCTATTCTCGGTAACTCAAGTCAATGCCCTCGAGGAGTTCTGCTTCAACAATGGATTTCGCCTTGCCACCGACTTTTCGCCAGCCGACCGCGTATGGACCGACCGTCCGGCACGCCCTAATGGAGTTGCCATGGTGCATAGCGAAGAATATGCCGGCGAGGACGTTCCAAGCAAGTTGAGCCGCGTGATGAGCGCAGTGGAGAACCTCGAAGGCGATGCAATATTTGTGCCTATGCTCGACGAAATAGCTTGGACACTCAACCTTCGTGGCAGCGATGTGGAGTTTACGCCCGTAGTGATATCTTATCTCTATATTTCAGAGGCAGAGACCGTGCTATTTATCGATTCCGAAAAGGTTACACCCGAAGTTAAGCGCCACCTTGCCGATGCAGGCGTGAAAATCAAGGCCTACGACGATGTACAGCGATACCTATCGAACCTGCGTCAATCGGTAAATGTGCTTATCGACCCAAATACCGTTAGCGATACGCTTGCGCAAGCCATTCCTACTAAATCGTTTGCCAAATCGCCTATCGCTATGCTCAAAGGCGTGAAAAACGCCACTCAAATCGATGGCTTCCGCAACGCCATGGAGCGCGACGGAGCCGCCTTGGTGCGTACCTTTATGTGGGTGGAAAAGATGGCGCCCACGGGCACAATTACCGAAACCGATGTGGCAAATCGCGCCATCGAAGAGCGCAGCAAGATGCCGCTATATGTTAGCGAAAGCTTCGGTATGATAGCAGGCTATAAGGAACACGGTGCGATAGTGCATTACGAGCCCGAAGCCGCCACTGCAGCCACATTGCACGGCGAGGGTTTGCTGCTTGTGGATACAGGTGGACAGTATCTCGATGGCACTACCGACATCACACGCACCATCAGCCTCGGCAATCCTACCGACGATGAAAAATATCACTATACCCTTGTGCTAAAGGGTCACTTGGCACTCGGCAGAGCCATATTCCCCGAAGGTACACGCGGCGTGCAGCTCGATGTGCTTGCCCGTCAATTCCTCTGGAATCAGCGCATGACCTATTTCCACGGCACCGGACACGGCGTGGGCCACTTCTTGGGCGTTCACGAAGGTCCGCAGAGCATTCGCACTAACGAAAATCCTGTGGTGCTCGTTCCGGGCATGATAACCAGCAACGAACCAGGACTTTACCTTGCTGGCCGATATGGAGTGCGCATCGAAAACTGCGTTTTGACCGTTGACGACAGTGCCAACGACGATTTCGGCGGCTTTATGAAGTTTGAGGACCTGACGCTGTTCCCTTACGACATCACGCTGATGGATATGGACCAGCTCACAGCCCAAGAAAAGGCGCAAATCAACGCCTATCACGCCGAAGTGCGACGCCGATTGAGTAAATATCTCAACGACGAAGAACGCGCATGGCTCGAGGCAAAAACTAAGGAAATCTAACCGAAAATTCAGAACAACGAAATAATGGCAATAATCAGAACAATCAATCGAAATGGAGAAATTTTGACTCCAAAATACGGCAAAGGATGCTTCCTTGCCGACAATGCAGCCCTGGTGGGCGAAGTGACTATGGGCGACGACTGCACAGTGTGGTTTGGCACAGTGCTTCGCGGCGATGTTAACACCATAACTATAGGCAATCGCGTGAACATACAAGACGGCAGTGTGCTCCACACACTATATCAGAAATCCACCATCGAGATTGGCGACGACGTGTCGATAGGGCACAATGTGACCGTTCACGGTGCAAAAATCCAAGATTTTGCGCTCATAGGCATGGGTGCAGTGCTGCTCGACGATGTGGTGGTGGGAAAAGGTTCGATAGTGGCTGCCGGCAGTGTGGTGAAGAAAGGCACCATCATAGGCGACAACGAACTCTGGGCAGGCGCTCCAGCCGTGTTTAAGAAGAAAGTAGATCCGGCACAGTCGCAGGAGATGAACGTGAAGATAGCCAAGAACTATCTTATGTATTCGAAGTGGTACGACTGCCAAGACGACGGTCAGCCCAATCCCTAACAGACTATTTTCCACTCATATGCGAAGAAATCAATACTAACTATAATATCAGCAAGAGACTATGAAAAAGATTACAATGATTGTGGCATTTGCCAGCGTGGCGTTATCGCTCACAGCCACCACACCTATGTGGTTGCGCCAAGTGAAAATATCGCCCAATGGCCAGGAAATAGCCTTCAGTTATAAAGGCGACATCTGGAAAGTGGCAGCCACGGGCGGCACAGCCGTGCGACTCACATCGCAAGACAGTTATGAGAGTTATCCACTCTGGAGTCCCGATGGTAGCAAGATAGCATTTGCCAGCAACCGCAAGGGCAATTTCGACATCTATGTGATGCCATCGCAGGGCGGTACAGCCAAGCGCTTGACCACCAATTCGGCTGGCGAAATTCCTATGGGATTTTCGGTAGATGGCAAATATGTGTATTTCGAAGCGTCGATTCAAGACCCAGCCGAGAGCGCATTGTTCCCAACCGGCGCTCTCAGCGAGCTATATAAGGTAAGCGTTGACGGCGGCCGCACCACTCAGGTGCTTGCCACACCAGCCGAGAACATTTGCTTCAGCAAGGACGGCAGCATGATGCTTTATCACGACAGCAAGGGCTTCGAAGATCAGTGGCGCAAGCACCACACCTCATCGGTGACTCGCGACATCTGGCGCTACGATGTAGCCACAGGCAAGCACACTAACCTCACCAACCGCGGCGGCGAAGACCGTAACCCAGTATTGGCAGCCGACGGCAAGACTGTGTATTTCCTTAGCGAGCGCAATGGCGGATCATTCAACGTATATTCGTTCGACATCAACAATCCATCGCGTGTGCAGGCAGTGACCAATCACACTACACACCCGGTAAGATTCCTCTCGATGGCTGATAACGGCACAATGTGCTATGCCTACGATGGCGAAATCTACACCAAGGTGGGCAACGCAGCTCCACAGAAGGTGAAAATCGACCTCGTGCTCGATGAAGAGGAAGATATAGAGCGCATGGCTACATCGGCCCGCGACGGCGTGGTATCGCCCGACGGCAAGCAGCTGGCATTTATCTCGCGCGGCGAAGTGTTTGTGTCGTCGATTGAATACGGCACCACCAAGCAGATTACCCATACAGCCGCAGCCGAGAAATATCTAACTTGGAAGAACGACAATCGCACTATAGCCTACGCCAGCGAGCGCACCGGCAACTGGCAAATCTACACAGCCACAATCAGCCGCAAGGAAGACCAAAACTTCGCTAATGCTACGCTTATCGACGAGCAAGTGGTGTTGCCATCGAGCACCGTAGAACGCTACAGCCCACAATTCTCGCCCGACGGCAAGGAATTGGCATTTATCGAGGACCGCATCAAACTCATGGTGCTCAATCTCGAGACCAAACAAGTGCGCATGGTGACCGACGGATCGAAGTGGTATCGCCAGAACTCGGCATTTAGCTTCGAATGGAGTCCCGACGGCAAGTGGTTCGCTATAGAGATGATCGACAAGATGCACGACCCATACACCGACGCCGGCATAGTTAGCGCCCAAGGCGGCGAAATCTACAACATTACTCGCAGCGGCTACTTCAGCAGCGGTGCAACTTGGGTAATGGGCGGTAAGGCTATTATCTTCGGCACCGACCGCTACGGCATGCGTTCACACGCATCGTGGGGTTCGCAGGAAGACGTGATGATAGCATTCCTCACACAAGACGCCTACGATAAGTTCAGAATGAGTAAGGAAGACTACGAACTGGTGAAGGAAGTAGAAAAAGCTCAAAAATCAGGCGAAAAGAAGGACGACAAAGCCGATAAGGACGGAAAGAAGAAAGGTGGCAAGAAAGATGCCAAAGGCAAAGACGACAAAGCCGGTGCCGAGAAGAAAGAACCCGCCGAAGTGAAGATAGAGTTCGACGGACTCTGCGACCGCATAGTGCGCCTGACCAATAATTCGTCGGATCTTGTGGCAGCTGCTCTTACACCCGACGGCGAGACACTCTACTACGTAACCACCTTTGAAAAAGGTCCCGACTTGTGGAAAGTGGCAACCCGCACAGGCGAAACATCGCTCGTGAGCAAGAACGTAGGCCGAGGAAGTCTGCAAATGGCAGCCGACGGCAAGACAATGTATTTGGTAGGTTCGTCGTCGAAGAAGATAACCCTTCCCGGCGAGAAATCTACACCTATCAAGGCAGGCACAACCATGAAGCTCAATGCAGCCAGCGAGCGCGAATATATGTTTGAACACGTGATTAAGCAAGAAGAAAAGTGCTTCTACTCAAAAGACCTGCACGGCGTGGATTGGCCAGCAATGGCAGAAGCATATCGCAAGTTCTTGCCTCATATCAACAACAATCGCGACTTTGCAGAACTGCTCAGCGAAATACTCGGCGAACTCAACGTGTCGCACACCGGCGGACGCTATCGTCCAGGCTCATCAGATGGTGATGTGACAGCCGATTTCGGACTTCTCTACGACTGGACCTACGAAGGCAATGGCTTGAAGGTGAGCGAAGTGATAGAGAAAGGTCCATTCGACCGCGCATCGTCGAAACTCGAGGCTGGATGCATCATCGAGAAGGTGAATGGCGAAGAACTCAATGCCGATGCCGACTACAACATGATTTTCAACGGATTGGCACGCAAAAAGACGCTCGTATCGATTTATAATCCAGCCACAGGCAAGCGTTGGGACGAAGTGATATTGCCTATCACCACCAGCCAGTTGAGCCGATTGCTCTACAAGCGCTGGGTGAAGAATCGTGCAGCCGACGTAGAACGCCTCTCTAACGGCCGTTTGGGCTACGTTCACATCGCATCGATGGACGACTCGTCGTTCCGCGACATATATAGCGACATCCTTGGCAAATATAACGACAAGGAAGGTATAGTAATCGACACCCGCTTCAACGGCGGTGGCCGTCTGCACGAAGACCTTGAAGTGTTCTTCAGCGGCGAACAATACCTGATGCAAGAGATACGCGGCCGCGACATCTGCGCTATGCCAAGCCGCCGCTGGAACAAGCCAAGCATTATGATACAATGCGAGGCAAACTACAGCAATGCTCACGGCAGTCCTTGGGTATATAAATATAAGAAGATAGGCAAACTCGTGGGTATGCCAGTGCCAGGTACCATGACCAGCGTAAGTTGGGAAACTCTGCAAGACCCAACACTCGTGTTCGGCATTCCAGCCGTAGGTTATCGCACAGCACAAGGTGGCTACCTCGAAAACGACCAGCTCGAACCCGACTTCAAGGTAGCAAATGCTCCAGAAACAGTGGTTAAGGGCGAAGATACCCAGTTGAAGGTGGCTGTGGAAGAACTTCTTAAGGAAATCGACGCAAAGAAGAAGTAATAGGAAACCGATTTGATTGACAATTTTAAGGTGTGTGAGATGCTTGTCTCGCACACCTTAATAGTTATAAATAGACAGCCCGATTGATAGCAATTCTGCCCGAACAGAGGATAAATGTAAATATTTATTCGTCCCTTAGTATATATTATTTGCTTTTTTTACTATATTTGTGGAGCAATACAAAATTAACCATTGAACGAAACAGAATATGAAAAAGATAACATTATTGATAGCAGCAATGGCGTTGGCAGCAAGCGCAGTGGCGCAGGACAATGTGCTTCAAGAGGTGAATACCACATCGCCATACGATCTACTCACCCGATTGCCAAGCAATGCGCTCTACACCTATAACGACTTTGTGACCGGCATAGCATATTTTAAGGACGGGCAACTCTCGAAAGCCGACTTCAATTATTCGGTGCTCTATGAAGAGATGCACTATAAGGATGCAAAAGGCGAAATAGTGGCAGTGAGCAACGGCGAGGAGATAGGTCAAATCAGAATCGGTGACGACACCTATGTGTATATCGGCCGCAAGGCGTTTGCCAAGATGCTCTATTATGTGGGCGACGTGAAGCTCTGCCTGCAACGCCACACGCGCATATTGCAGGAAGATGGCAATTACGGCGCTTACGGCACATCTACCGAGACCGTGGCGGCAAGCCTGGTGCAGCGCACCGAGTTCAATCCCAGCGTGCGCGATTTGAATGCTTATCGCGACCTGAAGTTTGAGGTTGACGACCACTATTTGTTTGTAATCGGCGATAAAGTGATTACAATCCGTTCGAAAAAGGCATTTGAAAAGGCATTTCCGAAGTTGAAATCGCAGATTAAGCAATATCTTGCCGAGAATCCGGTAAACTTCTCGAAGGGCGAAGATATTATGCGATTGATGCAAGTGTGCATGTCGCTTTCGGAATAAACGATTTCTCTCAAAAGCAGCGATGAAGCCCTATTTTTAGGGATAGTCGTCACGATATTGGCAAATTTGCTATTTGTTAAAGCGGATGGGCAAGATTTTTGCTCATCCGCTTAGTAGTTTTGTCGGACGATGCATGGATGATGCACATCGATAAAACACACAAAATAGCAAAATAGCATGAATACAGAAGAAAAAATAGAACAAGGTAGGGCAATTTATGCCGAATATCGCCGGAAATACTTCGATGGCGATTTCTACTGCGATGCCGAGCGCCGCTATGTGAGCGCGATTATAGAGGCGTGCGAGATGAACTTTTACGACCGACTGATTCCGTTGCGCGAGATGTGCCTTGCGCTCGAATATTGCCATCGCGCAGGCAGGGCGGTGAGTATAGTGCTCGATGCTCCATATCTCTCTGGAAATGAGCTTGAAGCTTATTGCAGGCGCTATGCGGGCAATAAGATGCGTCTGCTTGGGGCAGGGCGCAAGGCAGATGCGCAGAGCGGACGGTCATATCATATCGAATATACCGACCGTCCGTTTGAGTTCATCAGCCTGTCAACCCACGCTCTGCTTAGCCATTGATTGCCGTCAGGAAAGTGTTAGGAGACATTCCGGTCTCTTTCTTGAAAAATTTCCCGAGGCTCGACTGGTCGCAAAAGTTGTATTTGCTTGCCAGAGCCTTTATGTTTGAGTCGCGGCTGAGCAAGTCGTGGCTAATTAGTGCTGTGAGTAGAGTGGAGATGGCGTCCTTGGCACTGATGCCGAGCGTGCGCTGCGACAGCTCGTTGAGATATTTCGGAGTGATGTCGAGTTGGCTGGCGTAGAACCGTACTTCGTGTTCGGTAGCCACATGTGAGAACATAAGATCAACGAACTGCTGCAGATAGCGTTCGGCGGCAGGTGTTGAGGCACTCAGGTTTAGCGCTGCAATGCGGTCGGCTGCGGCGCAGATGGCATGCAGACAGTGCATCTCAAAGCAAGAATTGCCTTCGCCCATCCACTGGCAGTGCTCTATGGCAGATATCAGACCTCCTATAACATTCTGGGCATCACCGTTAATGTTGCAAAAGCTGGCATGTGCTCCTAATGATAAAAGATTAGGATTCTCGGCGGCAATTTCCGCGAAAATGTCACTGCCGATTTCGATTAATGCAGCCCTGAAGTCGGGAGATGCGCTCATAAGGCGCAGTATCGACCGCCCGGTGGCTACCGTCAGGCAGTGGGCAGCAAGTTGAGTAGCACGCAGATTGATGTTAACTTCAGCCTCGCCGCTCAACACATATAATAATATGGGTTGAGGTAAAAGTCGATGAAACTCTATGTGCCGACCGAGGTCAGTAATTTCAAATCTATAGTTCTGCGGCATGTTGAAAGTCGAATTGCTAAATTTGATTTATAGTTAATTATGAATTTTCGACCACAAAATTACCAAATGATATTTTGAAAAGCAAATTTTTCGGTGTTTTGGAATAATAGTCAGAGTTTATGCGGTTTTGAGGCAGATGCTCGGCTGTTTTGTGATATCCTATTCACTTGCTATGCTTTTAGAGAACGAAAATCGCTAAAAATCAGCAATCAAAGTCCGAAAAAATTTGCTAAAATGAAATAAAAGCAGTAAATTTGCGTCCGATTTCCGTGTTGGGAGTCAGTTCTCAAGAAATGAGAGGAGGTTGTTTTTTGACACAATAGAAAGATAATTAATAACTTACATATTGCAAATACAATCGAGGCGAGGCTACAGCGCTGCCCACGATGATGCTATGCGGCTTAAGAGTGCGCAGCATTAAAGCAGGCAAAAGTGGCAAAAACAAACAGAAATTTAATAACAAAAAATATAAAACTACATTAATAATATGATTATCGTACAAGTTAAGGAAGGCGAAAACATCGAAAGAGCCCTCAAGAAGTTTAAGAGAAAATACGAAAAGACTGGTATCGTAAAGGAACTACGTGCACGTCAAGCATTCGAAAAGCCATCGGTGGCTAATCGCAAGAAAATGGCTAAGGCTATCTACGTTCAAAAGCTTCGCTCTGTAGAAGAATAATATTTTTTTTGAAAAAAGATTTGGAATTCTCGATATAGAATGCTATATTCGCATTAAGAAAAACATTGCGAATATGACTGTAGAGGAATTCTTAAAATATATGCGGTATGAACTGAATTATTCGGTTCATACCGTTTTGTCTTATAAGAACGACCTCAATCAGTTTGCCGATTACCTTACTGGTGGTGGCAGTGAGCCACTTAGCCTTGCCGATGTGACTTCGCGCGATGTGAGGGCATGGGTGCTGCAGCGCTCGCAGATGGGCGACTCGGCACGCACCATAAGGCGCAAAGTGCAGGCGGTGCGCGCTCTCTATAAGATGATGATGCGCAAGGGCGAGGCTACGAGCAATCCCGCCGCCGAAGTGGAGCTTGCCAAGGTGCCGAAGCGACTGCCCAATTATGTGCGCCGCGAAAACATCGATTCGCTTATAGATGGCGAAATCGACCTCGGCGACTTTGAGCAGGTGCGCAACCGGCTGATGGTGGTGATGCTTTACGAGACAGGCATACGCCGAGCCGAGCTGATAGGGCTCACCGACGCCAATGTCAACACCGATGCCATGGAGATTAAGGCGCACGGCAAGCGCAACAAGGATCGCATAGTGCCATTCGGCTATGAATTGTGCCAATGGATAGTGCGCTACAGGACGCTTCGCGATGAGCTGGTGGGCAAGACCGAGGATTTTTTCGTTCGCCCCGATGGCAAACCGCTCTATGCCACCCTGGTGTATCGAGTGGTGCACGACGCCCTGCTAAGCGTGGGCGGCACCAGCAAATATTCGCCGCACGTGCTCAGGCACACATTTGCCTCGGCTATGCTCAACGGCGGTGCAGAATTGAATAGCGTTAAAGAGCTGCTTGGCCATGAATCGCTGGCCGCTACGCAGGTCTATACACATATAACGTTTAGTGAACTTAAAGATAATTACCAATTCGCCCATCCAAGGGCGCTAAAAAAAGGAGGACAACATGGAAGTTAAAATTAAAGCCATCCATTTTGACGCATCTGCAAAATTGGAAAGTTTCATCAACAAGAAAGTGGAGAAACTGGTTCGTCGCAACGAAGAAGTAGAGAAGGTAGAAGTAAACCTTAAAGTGATAAAGCCCGAATCGGCTATGAACAAGGAAGCCGGCATCAAGCTTGTGGTGCCACAGGTGGGTGAAATCTTCGCATCGAAGGTTGCCGATACATTCGAAGAAGCTATAGATCTAACCATCGACGCTCTCGAGCATCAGCTTGAGAAGACCAAGAAGAACAAATAGTGCTCTGCCATACATATTATATATAGAATAATAAGAAAATCAGTAGGAACAATCCGCAGCCGGCTGCAGCCGCTTGGCTTAGCAAGAGTGTCGGTTCCCGATGGGGGGAATGGGCAGATTAAGCCCGAAGTGGCGTGCCGAATGAGATAGCGGACTAAAATATGGCTCCACGCAAGCATTATCCTGGCGATTTGTTTGTATGGAGCCTACTTTTTTTGTAATTTTGCACTCGCAAAAGCGCAAGATTAAGGGCAAAGCAGGTGCGCAAAGCCGATTTTTCGAAATTTTTTTGAAAAAATAGCACCGAATATTTGTTGAATTAAAAATTATGCGTAACTTTGCACTCGCTTATGCTCCATTAAGTTAATTTGATGGGCAAAAAAGTAAAAACAATGCCTCTTTAGCTCAGTTGGCCAGAGCACGTGATTTGTAATCTCGGGGTCGTTGGTTCGAATCCGACAAGAGGCTCAAAA
>CALZAF010000026.1 GCA_945612775.1 uncultured bacterium
GGGTTACCGTCGCTACCAGTCTGACCTGTGATCGAAAGGCTTGCGTAAACCTTTGCCAACAGACCGGTTGGGTCGAGTACAGTGTTGGTTTGCGGGTCTTGTATGCTTTGATTCAAGTCATCGACACATGAAGTACCTCCAAAGGCAAGAATCAAGGCTGTAGCCGCCATTGTTATATTTTTTAGAATATTAAATTTCATGATTCTTAGTGTTTAATTTTAGAAGTTTAGACTCAAACCGAACAAATAAGTAGTAGAGCGTGGATATACGCCACCGTCAACACCTGTTGAGCGTTCTGGATCGATACCATCGTACTTGGTGATTACGAATGGGTTAGATACTGTAGCGTAGATACGTCCGCTCAAGCCTCCGTAGGTGGTGCCACGGAATAGATTGTTGAACGAGTAACCGAGGTTGATGTTATCGCAGCGCAAGAATGATGCATTGCGCACGAAGTAGTCGCTCATATAGTAGTTGGTTTTGCCTTCGAATCCAAGACCTACTGCACCTGCATAGGTGTTGTGATATGCTGAGTTAGAGTAGATGCCCGACCACGATACGTTAGCCTTGTTGCTCAAGAAGTCGTAGTACAAGTAGTTGTTGAAGCTTGCACGAAGAGCGAAGCTCAAGTCCCATGCCTTCCACATGAACTTGCTGGTCAAGCCCATAGTTACGTCGGCTGTAGGTTTCTTATATACATACTTGTCGTTACCATCGATGATGCCGTTACCGTCGCGGTCTACATACAAACCTTCGATTGGGTTGCCATCGCCGTCATATACCTGCTGATATACGAAGAAGCTGTTGGTTGGATAGCCCACCATGTTCACTTGAACCTTATTCGACAAACCTGCGCCTATGTCGTTACCTGTGAGTGCATAATCACCGCCTGTAGTAAGTTTGGTAATCTTGTTGTCATTCCAAGTCACGTTGTAGTTAATTTGCCATGTAAAGTCTCTTGTAACCACTGGACGTGCGTTAAGAGAGAATTCCACACCGTAGTTGCGAAGCGAACCGATGTTCTTTACGAGGTAGTTACCGAAGTTGGTACCTGCAGCCACCGATACTGAGCTGATAAGGTCGTCGGTCTTGCGATAGTAATATTCTACCGAACCGTCGATGCGGCCCTTCAAGAAGCTCCAGTCGAGACCTGCATTATAGGTAGTGGTCTTTTCCCACTTAAGGTCGCTGTTATATACTTCAGGACGAATTGTGTAGTAAGTCTTGTCACCGATAGTGTATTGTGCATATTGGTTACTTGTCACATAGCGTGGCAGATAGTAGAAGTCGTAACCGATGTTCTGCTGACCGGTGATACCCCAGCCTAAACGCAACTTCAATTCATCGAGTGCAGTTACGTTTCTCAAGAACTTTTCTTCGCTAATCTTCCATGCCAAACCTACAGCTGGGAATTGACCCCAACGGTTGTCCTTAGAGAAGCGTGAAGAACCATCGAAACGCATTGTTGCAGTGAGCAAATAGCGATCAAGAAGTGTGTAGTTCAAGCGTCCGAAGTATGATACCAAAGTATTAAGGTAGATGTGCTCAGTTTCCTTGCGGGTCTGTGGCGACTTAGCTTCCTTGAGCACTGGATCCCATCCTTGACCTTCGCTATATTCGCTGCGGTGGAAGTGTTGCTCTTCGGCTGCTACCAAGATATCGATGTTATTTACACCGAATTCCTTGATATATTGTGCATAGATGTTACCTTGCAAGTTATACTTGTAAGATTGTTGTGCGCCGTCCCATCCATAGAAGTTGTTGCTATATGAATATGGAGAAATAGTGGTCAATTGGCGACCTTCTGAATAGTCACCACCCACGTTGGCGTGAATGTGGAGGTCTTCGAATCCGTGAACCTTGTAGTCGAACTCGATGTTACCGATAGCCGATGAGCTGCCTGCGCGGTCGTTCTTGAGTTCGAGCAATGCAAGTGGGTTCTGAGGTGTGTTGGTGTTGGTTGTATTGATCCAGTTTGAATCTGAGAAACCAGCTCTGATGGCTGTCTGCCAGTAGCCGCCGAATTCGTTAATGTCTGAATAGACGCTTTGAGTTGGGTCGGCTTCGATAGCTGCGCCAAACACACCACCGTCGGCATAACGGCTGTGTGAGTACATATACTTAGCACTCAAGTTGATGTTCAAGTGTTGGTTGAACAACGATGGCGAGAGGTTGAGGGCTGCTGTGAAGCGTTCGAAGCTCGAAGTCTTCACGATACCTTGTTCATCGGTGTAACCCAAGCTCACACGATAAGGCATGTTCTTAGTTGCACCTGTGATGCTGATTTGGTGGTCGGTGCTGATAGCTGTGCGATAGATTTGGTCTTGCCAGTCGGTGTTTGCTGTGCCGAGGCCGTTGCCTTCCTGTCCAAGCACGTTCTTCACGTAGTTGCGGAATTCGTCACCTGTCATCACATCATACTTCTTCGATACCTTACCGAACGATAGATAGCCGTTGTAAGTAACTTTTGGCTTCGAGCCTTGGCGACCCTTCTTGGTGGTGATGATAATCACACCATTTGATGCACGAGAACCGTAGATGGCGGTTGCCGAAGCATCCTTAAGGATTGTGAAAGTCTCGATATCGGCTGGGTTAACCATTGCAAAACCGTTAGCCAAACCTTTTACGCCATTATTATCCATTGCAAGACCATCGATTACGTAGAGAGGGTCGTTGTTTGCTGTGAGCGACGAGCCACCGCGGATGCGGATTGTAGAGCTACCGCCTGGTGTACCGCCATCCGATGTTACCGACACACCTGCCACCTTACCAAGAAGCATATCTTGTGCTGTGGTGGTGATGCCCTTACTCATATCGTCGGGCTTGATGGCGGTTACCGAACCGGTTGCATCCGATTTCTTTACCTTTGCATAACCGATTACCACTGTTTCCTCAAGAAGGTTTACATCTTCTTCGAGTACTACAATTACGTTTGAAGCTGCCTTTACTTCCTTGTTCTTGTAGCCGATATACGACACTACAATCAAAGAACCTTTAGGAGCTCGGAGTGTGAAGTTACCGTCCAAATCAGTAACTGTACCATTACCTGTGCCTTTCTGCATTACTGTGGCACTGATAATAGGTTCACCAGTCGCGTCCTTAACGTTACCCTGGACTTGTATCATGTCCTGAGCCATTACGTTAACCGACATTAAGATTGCCAGCAGCATCGCTGCAAGAAATCTGTAGTTGAACTTTTGTCCCATGTTTTTTAGGTAATTAAGTGTTTTAAATTATTAATGAATGAATTTTATTTATATTTCAAAAGTAGGGTTTTCGCCTTCTGTGCTCACTTTGCCACGATGCTGATGGCAAAACCGCCGCCCGATGCCGAGCGAAGTGTGAGCTTGCTCTTGCTTGTGATGGTCTTTTTCTCTATCACATAGTCCTTTGGATTCTTGTCCCAGCTGGCTTCCTTGCCGTCGCGATAGATGGTGGCTTCGTATTTCACTCCAGGTGTGAGGAAGTCGAATGTCAACTTGCTTTCGTGACCGTTTTCGTCAACTGAGCTGCCCACAAACCAGTTTTCTGAATTTTTGTCCTTGCGGGCTATTGTAACATAGTCACCAGGCTCTGCTTCGAGGTAAAGGGTCTTTTGCCAATCCACTGGCACGTCCTTTATAAACTGGAATGCATCGAGATGAGCCTCATAATGCTCTGGCAGGTCGGCTGCCATCTGCAATGGGCTATACATAGTTACATATAGCGCCAACTGGCGTGCTATAGTAGAGCGTACTCGCGATGTGTTGTCGGGATTCACCTTCGAGCAGTCGGTCTCGAAGATACCTGGGGTGTAGTCCATAGGACCGCCCACCAAGCGGGTGAATGGCAATATAGTAGTGTGATCCACTGGGTTGCCACCGAACGACTCATATTCGGTGCCGCGAGCACTTTCGTTGCCTATCCAGTTTGGATAAGTGCGGCAGATGCCGGTTGGACGGGTTGCCTCGTGGGCATTTACCATTATCTTATATTCTGCTGCCTTGGTGATGCAGTAGAGGTAGTGGTTGTTCATCGATTGGCTGTAGTGATGATCGCCGCGTGGTATGATGTCGCCCACATAGCCGCTCTTCACTGCGTGATAGCCGTTGTCGGCCATAAACTTGTATGCCTTGTCGAGGTGGCGCTCATAGTTGGTAACCGACGACGATGTCTCGTGGTGCATTATCATCTCCACGCCCTTGGCCTTGGCATAGCTGGTGATTTCCTTCAAGTCGAAGTCGGGATATGGAGTTACGAAGTCGAATACATAGTCCTTTTGGTGTCCGAACCAGTCTTCCCAACCTTCGTTCCAGCCTTCCACAAGCACTGCATCAAATCCATGCTCTGCTGCAAAGTCGATGTAGCGCTTCACATTGGTTGTGTTGGCTGCGTGCTTGCCGTTTGGCTTAGCCTTCTTATAGTCGGTAATGCCGAGCTTCACCGAGGTAAACTCATCGGTATATGCCCAGCTGCTGCGGCCGATAATCATATCCCACCACACACCCACATATTTAGTAGGCTTAATCCACGATGTGTCGGCAAGCTTGCATGGCTCGTTAAGGTTTAGCGTGATGCGCGATGCCAAGATGTCGGCACCTGTCTTGCCCACTATCACTGTGCGCCATGGCGACACGCATGGGGTCTGCATAAAGCCCTTGTCGCCACGAGCATCGGGTGTCAACCACGACTCGAAAGTGGCTGTGGCTGCATCGTAGTTCAAGTGCATTGTAGCATAGTCGATGCAAGCAGCTTCGTGAAGGTTGATGTAGATATTATCGTCAGTCTTTATCATCAGTGCTGTCTGAACGCACGAATCCGATGCAGGGGTCTGCGACGAATTTGGAGCAATGGCTTCCTTCATGCGCTTGCTGATTCCCGACAGACGGGTTGTCTGATATTCATATTCCTGAGTGTCGTAGTCGCCGGCTATCCACCATGCTGTGTGATCGCCTGTCATGGCAAACTGCGATTTTTCTTCAGCTATCACGAAATACGATAGCTGCTTCTGCTCTGGAAACTCATAGCGGAACCCGATTCCGTCGTCATACACTCGGAAGCGGATTACTACGGTGCGATTTGTTGCCTTTTGGTTCAATGTTACTGCCAATTCGTTGTAATTATTGCGAATTTGGCTCTCTTCGCCCCAAACCGGGCTCCAAGTTTCATCGAAGGATGATGTCTTGGTGTCAACAATCGAAAATCCTGAATATAAATTTGCCTTTTGGTTAATCTTTTCTTCTTCACTGGCTGTGAAGTTAGAAAACTCGAAATCTGTCGCCTTGCCTGGCTCATCCTTCTTGAGCTGAATGCCAAGGTGACTCGGAGCTATTATCTGCTTACCGGCAAACTCCATCTCGTAGGTGGGTCTGCCTTGAGCATCGATGTCGAAGTTCAACTTCACATCTCCGCTTGGCGAGCTGATTGAAGCGGCTTGCATGTGCATAGCCACCAATAGCCCAATTGCTGAAATAGATAATCTCATGTCTGTATAAAATTTGTTTAGTAAGTCCGTTTATGTTCTATCTCTCATTATATATGCTGTGTATATGCAGCTCTGCCAGGTTTCTGCGTGATACTATCGCAGTAGCTGGGGTGTTCACAATTTCACAAATACAAATTTACACCACTATTTGCAATAATTATCACATGCAAAAAAAAATATAAACGAATATAGACGTATAATTAATTCTTTATCGCTGATTATCAGAAGTATAACGCTCGGCGTAAAGAATTAAAAATATAAAACAAATTTAAAGTTTAAAAGCCGACAATCGGCATTAATCACATCTATACTAAAGTACATTTACCCGTGCCTCTGCGCACCTCTACGCCGCCCCTACTGCGCGCTGCCTGATTAGGATCAATTTTGCCGCTGGGCAGAGCTTTCACCCTCGACTTAATCGGCAATTTTTGCATATTTCTCACCCCGATTTTGCCACCCTTTCAGCGGTAGGCTAAGTACTAATGGATACGCCTCGGCTCTTGACCGGATAAAAGAAAAGCACGGCTTCACAGCCATGCTCCTTCATGAAAAGACATTTTTCTTAATAACCAAAACTAATAGTACATTTACTATTTGCAACCATAAATAAATGTTTTCACTAACTATTCATTATACCTTTCAATCTTTTTTACCTTAAAAATAACCTAAAATTCTAATGATGTATAATCGAATCTGTCTGTTTATTTACTAAAATCAAGCACCAAAATCTGTCGAGGAGCGAGAGTCATGCTTTCGCTTATCTCCACGCGCTTGCCTGTGGTAACTTCGTAGGCAGAGCTTGCTGGAAGAACCTCTTTGTAGGTGTCGGTGAACTGATCTACCGTGGTTTCACTGGCATTGCCATTCATTATCACGGTCACCACCTCGCCATCATATTGGCGCGAATACACATACACGCCGTTTTTCACCGGATACTGCTTTGTGCTGCCGTATGCCACTGCTTTCGAACCCTTGCGCCATTGCAGCATGGTTCGGGTGAAGTCGTGATATTGCTTCTGTAAAGCCGTACGGCCGCTTTCCACAAATGCATTGTTGCTATCCTCGGCTGAGAAACCCGGGAAATTGCGACGCACTGCCCAGTCGCCATTGCTGGTGTTGCCCACCATACCCACTTCATCGCCATAATACATCTGCGGGATGCCTCGCATAGTAGATAGCAATGTGAATGCTTGCTTGTAGCGCACCACATCGCTCTGAAGCTCTTCGGTGCGGGTAAAGCGGCTGGTATCATGGTTGCCGAGCATTATCATCACATTATTTGGATCGGCATACACAAGGTCTTGAGTTAGATGCTCATACACGCGAGCCAAACCCTTGTCCCAATCGTTAGTTTCCTCATCGGCAAAATAGTTGAGGATATACATAAATGGGAAGTCCATCACCGATGGCAAGTAGGAGTTCTTTGCCGACAATTTGCAGTCTTTCTGCCAGAAAGCGCATCCCACCACGTTGTTAATCCATGTTTCGCCCACGATGTTAAAGCCTGGATACTCGGCTTCGAGAGCCTGGCACCAACGTGCCATCTGGTCGAAATCGTTATATGGATATGTGTCTTGGCGTATGCCGTCGATGTGCATATATTCAACCCACCAAATGCTTGCTTGTATCAAGTAGTCCATCACCAATGGGTTTTGCTGGTTAAAGTCTGGCATGGTCTGCACAAACCATCCGTCGGCGGTGTTGTCATGTCCGTATTGAGTAGCATAAGGGCTGCTTGCCTCGGTGGTGCGATAAGCCGTTGGCACAAACTGGCTATTGTGATGGAACCAGTCGTCGGCTGGGCGGTCGGCGAACAAGAAATTCTCGCTGCCGCAGTGGTTAAACACCATATCGAGTATATATTTAATTCCCTTATCGTGAGCAGCTTCGATGAAGTGCTTAGTCTCTTCCATCGTGCCGTAGCGTGGATCGGTAAGATAGTAGTTGGTGATAGCATAACCGTGGAACGACTCCTTAGGCATATTGTTTTCAAGGATAGGAGTAGTCCAGATGGCTGTCACACCGAGGTCGCTCAGATAGTCGAGATGCTTCTCCATACCTGCCAAGTCGCCACCATGACGGGTGCGCTTGCCTGCTGGGTCGCATACGCTCTCTTTATAGCCTTCCACCACATCGTTGGCTGGATTGCCGTTGGCAAAGCGGTCGGGCATAAGGAGATACACCACATCGCTCGAGTCGAACGAGCGGAATTTGCGACCATCGCGCTGCTTCAATTCATATGATATCTTCTTAACAGCCTTCTTGCCATTCTTCAGCACTATACTAAATGTCTGTGGCTGTGCTTTTTCGAGTCCGAGATAGAGAATAACGTAATTCTTATTCTCTGGCTTTATCACCTTGGTTAGCTCCACATCGGTTGCACCCTCAAGTGTCACATCATATGCGCCGAGCTGGTCGCCGTGCACCAATACCTGCAGTTGAGAATTCTTCATCCCCGACCACCAAAACTCCGGATGAACGTGCTTCACTTCCACTTGCTTTTGCTTTGCACTTACCGTTAGGCTGCAAAACAAAGCACCAAGAATTATTATTGCTGTGTAAATCGAATCTTTCATTTATTATTGGTATTTTTTCAAGTTTATGTCGTTCATTTGTTTCACCACAAAATTATTATATATAATACTAAAATAAAAAGCAATAAAATAAAAATACAAAGTTTAAATAAATTCATTGCACTGATTTTCAGGCAATTTAATCGCAACCAAGCGACCAAAAATATAAATCATTTTTAAAAATTGCCACGCAAATATTGCCGCACCAAAAAATATTTCATACCTTTGGGAAACCAAAACGCAAGACATTTTCATATATGAACCGAGCAATTCTATTTACCATAATCTTCTTATCGACCATAGTATTCTCATCAAATTCGGAGAACATCGACAAAAACCTAATTAACAAAATGCTTGAAGAACTTGATGAGGTTGTTGACAACGATGATATATATAAGGAAATCAGAGCGCACAGAGCCGACAGCCTTGTGCAAACCGCTTCGCACCGCAAAGGCCAGCAGAGAATCGACCTATATGTGGAGGCTTACAACATCTATTCCCACTATCAGTGCGACTCTGCAGTCAAGACTCTGCAACGACTCAGCCTCGTGCCCGAAGCCTCTGAAAATGGCGACGTAAAAGAATATCTCAAAATTGCAAACGGCGAAATTCTGGGCATTATGGGTCTTTACGTCGAAGCATACGAGACTCTGCAAAGCGTTAATGTAGATGAATTGTCACACCAAAACAAGTTATTCTATTTCCAGACTTTCCGTTCGGTCTTCGGTTGGATTGCCGACTATTCGCGTAATAGCCCATCGTATGAAAAATATGTGAAGCTAACAAACATCTATCGCGACTCAATTATCGCCACCGAGACCAATAAGATAGCCCACGACATTGCTCTTGCCGACAAGCATATAGTGAATGGCGACCCTGATGAAGCTCTCAACCTGCTACTCGAAAACCTCGCCAATGCCGAAAGAACTGAGCTAATCTACCTCTATTTCAACCTCGCCGAAGCATATCGCGAACTCGGCGACACCGACAAATATACCTACTACCTGATTATGGCGTCGATTAGCGACCTCCGAGCCGGCGTTACCGAATATCTGGCGCTCCCTACCCTCGCCAATGTGCTTTACAAAAATGGCGACATCGACCGGGCATACAAATACTTGATTCGTTCGATGGACGATGCCAACTTTTGCAAAGCTAGGCTCCGAACCATGGAGGTGTCGAACATTTTCCCAATCATCGATAAGGCTTACAAACAAAAAGAACTCGAAAACCGCAAATGGGCGCGCATCTTTGCCCTCATTCTCGTGGCTTTTGTGATTGTGCTGCTCTGCATCTTGGCTTTTATGCTCAAACAGAACAATAAACTCAACCTCATTCGCCGAAAACTCGCCGATGCCAACAGCAATCTCAAGCGCGTGAACGATGAGCTGCAGGTGGCTAATAAAAACCTCATCAAAACCGACCGAATCAAGGAGGACTACATAGCCCGATTCCTCGAGCGCTGCCGCTCTTACCTCGACGCCCTCGAAAACTATCGCCACAGCCTGCTCAAACTGGCGAAAAACAATCAGCACGAGGCTCTGATGCGACAACTCAAAGATCACACCCTGGTGGGCGAAGAACAGCAGCGTTTCTACCACGATTTCGACAAGGCTTTCCTCGACATTCACCCAAACTTCGTGGAGAATTTCAACAATCTGCTCAAGGAGGAGGAACGTGTATATCCTAAGTCGGACTGTTCGCTTACCACCGAAATGCGCATTTTTGCCCTTATACGCCTCGGAATCAACGACAGCAACAAGATTGCCCACTTCTTAAACTACTCTCTGGCAACTATTTACAACTACCGAAGCCGAATCACCAATAAGTCGATTCACGACAAGGACCAGTTCAACGAATTGCTAATGAAATGCTGATTTCGGCAAAAAGCAGCGCGTTTTGTTGTTCTTTTCAAATTTTTTTTCTTTTCTTTGCACCCAAGTTTACATCTATTTGGGCGCAAACGATGTTTTTGCTCATCGACAAGCGTCCCTATTTTTACCATAGAACAGATAAAGAAACAACAATAAACTAAATACCGTTAATCAAACAATGAAACAAATACCCGACAAATCATTTTGGAGTCTTTGGAACATTAGTTTCGGATTCTTTGGCGTTCAGATTGCCTACGCACTGCAGAGTGCTAACATCAGCAGCATCTTCACTGCCCTCGGCGCCGACCCGCATGCTCTCAGCTTCTTCTGGATTCTTCCGCCTCTTATGGGCATGATAGTGCAGCCTATTATCGGCACACTTTCCGACAAGACTTGGACTCGATACGGCCGACGCATCCCTTACCTATTCGTGGGTGCTGTGATTGCTGTGGCTGTGATGTGCCTACTGCCTAACGCTGGCAGTCTCGGACTCGCCACGCAAGTGATTCTGTGGGGACTTTCGGGAACCATGCTCTTCGGTTTGTTCTCGCTGATGCTCCTCGACACAAGCATCAACATTGCCATGCAGCCATTCAAGATGATGGTGGGCGACATGGTCAACGAGAAGCAGAAGGCTAAAGCATATAGCATCCAGTCGTTCCTCTGCAATGCCGGTTCGCTTGTGGGATTCCTTTTCCCTTATGCTCTGGCATATATCGGAGTTAAGAACACTGCTCCTGCCGGCATGGTGAGCGATTCGGTAATCTTCAGTTTCTATGCAGGTAGTGTCATATTGATTCTTTGTGTGCTCTACACCACTGCCAAAGTTAAGGAATATCCTCCTGCCGAATACGCCGAATATCACGGTATCACCGAGAAAAAGCAGGAAGAAAAGAGCGAAAGCATGATTCAACTGCTCATCAAGGCTCCTTCGGCTTTCTGGACCGTTGGCCTCGTGCAATTTTTCTGCTGGGCTGCATTCCTCTATATGTGGACCTACACTCACGGCGCTATCACTGCCAACGTGGAATGGACCGTTACTGGCGATGAAACTGCTTCCGACATTGCCAAAAACTGGGTGGGCGTGCTCTTCGCCGTTCAAGCCGTTGGCTCGGTTATCTGGGCTGTGGTCATACCTCGATTCAAGTCACTCAAGGTGTCGTATGTGGTAAGTTTGCTCCTCGGCGCTGCCGGATTCATCGGCACTTTCTATATCCACGACCAATATTTGCTCTTCATCCCATTCTTGCTCATAGGTTGCGCTTGGGCTGCTATGCTTGCCCTTCCGTTTACCTTGCTCACCAATGCCCTCACCGGCGGCAACATGGGTGCTTATCTCGGTCTCTTCAACTGCACCATCTGCTTGCCTCAGATTGTGGCAGCTCTCTGCGGTGGATTCATCCTCCACTTGGTGGGCAGTTCACAACCGCTGATGCTCGTGGTGGCTGGCGTGCTTCTAATAGCCGGCGCAGTGAGCGTGGTTATCGTCAAAACTAAGAAATAATCGTTTTCATAATTCCATCGATAGATCCTTCCTCTGAAGGATTCATTAGGGTTGGACGGCTCGTTTGCCGTTCAACTCTTTTTTTCTTAACTTTGCACTCATGAAGCAACTGCATCTTTTCAATCCCGACAATGATTTGGCGCTGGCAAGCGGACTCGACTATTACACCTCTCCGCCGCTGGCTGCCCAACTGCGCCGCGACTTGCAGATGCTGCCTGCTTGGTGGGCTAATCCTGGCGACTATGTGCTCACGCAGAATCGACAAATCGACGCCGATTGGACTGCCTATTTGCACGATAATTTCGGCATCGAAGTCGAATTAATCGATAAAAATCACCTACAAAACCATCAGTTCGTCTATCGTCCATGGGGATGGAACGCCTCGCTGCGCAACCAACTTTTG
This sequence comes from uncultured bacterium, assembly GCA_945612775.1. Taxonomy (GTDB): domain Bacteria; phylum Bacteroidota; class Bacteroidia; order Bacteroidales; family Muribaculaceae; genus SFTJ01. The sequence goes on from CALZAF010000026.1 coordinate 11,819, forward strand.
GCGTGCTGCGTACCTGCCTCGCAACTGCCTTCGCCTGCGCTCATAGAGCAATGGCGCCAACTGTCGCACCGCCGCTCAAGCGTGGCTATCCACCATGCCATCACCGATATTTGCCATCACCAGTTCTGCTCTGCGCCCATCGAGATGACCGATTTGGCAAGCATTGCGCAATTTGCCGACACCCACTACCGCTGCTTCCTTAAAGCTCCGTGGTCGAGCAGCGGCAAAGGCATTTTTCGACCCACCGATACGCAGAACCTCACATTCGACTACTGGGCGCGAGGCATTTTGCAGCGCCAAGGCTCGGTAATCGGCGAACTACCATTCGACAAAATCCTCGATTTTGCCATGGAATTTAGCTGCGTCGAGGGCAAGGCGCACTTCACCGGCTACAGCGTTTATTACAACAATCAGCACAACGCCTTCGACACCGGTATAGCCGCAAGCGAGAATCGACTTCATCGAATAATTTGCCAACAGGTGGGCGAAAAATGCGATGAAATAGCCACGATTCGCACCGCACTCGAGGAAATCCTCACCACCATGGTGGCACAGTGCTACGAGGGCTACTTGGGCATCGACATGCTACTGTTTCGCCACGCCGACGGCTCGATTGGCATCAATCCCTGCGTGGAGATGAATCTGCGCACCACCATGGGCGTGCTTACCAGCGTGGTAGGCAGCCGATTTGTCCACCCCGATTCCATAGGCCATTATCACTGCGAATATCACAAAGCGCCATTCGACGTGGAGGCTTATATGAAGCAAAAAATAGCGAAAAATCCGCCGATTTTCGAGCAAATCAACGGCACTAACCGCATAAAAAAGGGCACCATGCTGATGGCACCCGTTTATCCTGATTCGCGCTATTGCGCTTATATCGATGTAGAAGAAGTGGCAGAACCTTAATACGTCTTCAGCTCGGCATAAAGTCGCTGCAATGGCAATCCTATCACATTGTAGAAACTGCCGCTGATGTTGCGCACCCCTATCGAACCTATCCATTCCTGTATGCCGTAGGCGCCTGCCTTGTCGAGCGGTCGAAAATTTGTTACATAGTAGTCGATTTCATCGGCGCTGAGCTGAGCAAACTCCACATCGCTCACCACATGAAACGAACTGCGGCGCTCACGGGTGCTGATGGTAACACCGGTTATCACCTGATGCACTCGCCCCGAGAGTTCGCTAAGCATTCGGCGAGCATCGGTTTCATCGGTGGGTTTTCCATACACTTTGCCATCGAGCACCACTATCGTGTCGCTCGTAATCACCATTTCATTGCCCTTTATGATGTCGGCATATGCATCGGCTTTGCGGTCGGCTATATACTGCGAAATCATCTCGGTGGGCAAATCCTGCGGATAACTCTCATCGATGCCCTTGAGCACCATCACCTCAAATTTCACGCCGAGGTCGGCAAGCAGTTCGCGGCGTCGTGGCGAATTGCTGCCAAGTATTACTCTGTATTTTGAAAGATTCTCTAACGGTTTCATCGCTAAAATTTCATCATTTTCACCATCCGAAGGCGTGTTTATCGTCCATCCACTTGCCTTGGGCTTTCATCACTTGCTCGAGCACATCGCGTGCCACGCCATGGCCGCCTATGCACTGTGTGATATATTTTGCCACCTCCTTCACTTCGGGAGCGGCATCGGCTGGCGCTACGGGCAGCCCCACCTCGCGCATGCACTGCAGGTCGGGAATATCGTCGCCGGCATATATCACCTCATCGGCTTCGAGACTATTGTCGCGCATCCATTGCTGCATTATGGGCAACTTCACCGCTGCGCTTAGAAACACGTCGGTGATGCCCAGCCCGCGAAAACGCACATCTATCGCCTTAGTGTTGCCACCCGTCAGGATAGCTATCTTGTAGCCGTGCTTCACAGCCAGCTGTAGTGCATAGCCGTCCTTGATGTTGACCATTCGCATAGGCTCGCCTGTGGGATACATCGGTATCACCGCTGGCGACAGCACGCCATCTACGTCAAACACCAAGCCTTTTATCTTTTTTAAGTCGTAGTTAATCGAACTCATCGCTGTTTTTCGTCAATTTGTTTAGAATTTTCCGATATGCACTTTCTCCCACATCAGTTTTTCGGGATCTACCGGCTTGCGCACTTCGTCCTTATGACCGAGTGTGATTATGCACTCCACTTGCTGTTCGCCGGGAATGTCGAGTAGCATGCGCACGGTGTCGGCGGCATCGTTGTTTTCCTTGTCGAATCGGCCTCTTATCTGCACCCAGCAGCTGCCCAAGCCCATAGTTTCGGCGGCAAGCTGAATGTAGGTGGCAGCCACCGAGCAGTCTTCTACCCACACGTCGCTCTTGCCTGGGTCGCCGCACACCACTACGGCAAGCACGCACTTGGTTAGCGGTGCTGCGCCAAATGGTTTACATTCTGCCAAGCGGGCGAGCACATCGCGGTCCTCCACCACCACAAATTCCCATGGGCGTGTGCTCTTCGACGATGGTGCCAATAGCGCAGCCTCGAGCAGGGTCTTAACTTGCTCGCCTGTCAAAGGTTCATCGGTGTATTTTCTGATGCTGTGTCGGGTAAACAGCATATCGCGAAATTCTTTTTCCATATTTTGCAAAATTTTTGTTTGTGTTATGCTGCAAAGATAAGAAATTATTGCCGAATAATGCAATGCCGCTTTGCTGTTGCTTGGGCGCTTGCATCAGTTTTTTAGGCGGGATATATACTTTACCGCCATATTTTCTCGTTATTTATGTAATTATCGCCATTTTAGAGAAAAAGCATAGTAATGTACTACCGACTAAAAACATATATCATAGCCTCAGCGATGGCTCTTGCCATGGCTCTGCCGGCTAATGCAAAAATCAAAATTTCGGGCAAAGTTACCGATGAAACCAACAATCCCATAGAATTTGCCACCGTGCGTGTAGATGGTTCGGCTATAGGCACTGCCACCAACAGCAAGGGCGAATACGAACTATCGGTGGCTGAGACCGATACGCTTATGGTTATCTTCTCCTGCATAGGCTACGAAGAGGTGAAGCGCCGCTACATTGCCCCTAAGGGCAATCTCATCGTTAATGCCAAGCTATATGAGAAGCAAAATGTGCTCAACGACCTGCAAGTCACCGAGATACGCCGTCAAACCGACCAAATGCAGGCTATCGACGCCTCTACGAGCCGACTCACACCCGATGCTTCGGGCGGCAGCATAGAGTCGGTGCTTACCACTATGGCTGGAGTCAGTTCAAAGAACGAAATGAGTTCGCAATACATGGTGCGAGGCGGTTCTTACGACGAAAATAGCGTGTATATCAACGGAATAGAGATTTATCGCCCGCAACTCATCAGCAACGGTCAGCAAGAGGGTCTGAGCATCATCAACCCCGACTTGGTGGGCTCGGTGAAGTTCTCCACAGGTGGATTCGCTGCCGAATATGGCGACAAAATGTCGTCGGTGCTCGACATCGCATACCGCGAACCCGAAGCTTTCGAAGCCTCGGCTGCACTTAGTCTGCAGGGCGGAAGCCTCTCGGTGGGTCAAAGCAGCAAGAAGTTCAATCAGCTGCATGGTTTCCGATTCAAACGCAACTCTGGATTGCTCGGATCGCTCGAAAGCAAGGGCGAATACGACCCAAAATACTTCGATTATCAGACGTTTATCAACTTTGCCCCTAACAAAAAGTGGAAAATATCCTTCCTTGGCAACGTGGCAATCAACAACTACCGATTCACGCCCGAATCGCGCGAAACGAGCTTCGGCACAAGCACCGACGCCAAGTCGTTTAAGGTATATTTCGATGGATTCGAAAAGGACCGTTTCGAGACGTTCTTCGGCGCGCTCTCGCTGTCGTTCTCGCCCTCTAAGCAGCACACATTCTCGCTCCTCGCTTCGGGCTATCAGACCAACGAACTCGTTAGCTACGACATTCACGGCGAATATTGGCTCGACCAAGCAGGCGGAACCGACGGCTCGGGAGCTACTGTGGGCGGCGAACTCGGTGTGGGCAAATATCACGAACACGAACGCAACCGTTTGAAAGCAAGCGTGTTGTCACTGTCGCTCAAGGGTCAGAGCAAGATTGCTAACAATGCCCTATCCTACGGCATCACCATGCACCGCGAAAACATATTCGAGAACTCTCGCCAATGGGAATGGCGCGACTCAGCCGGATATTCGCTCCCGCACCTGCCCAACGAAGTGAACGTGATTTTCAACCAATCGTCGAAACACGATTTCGGCAGCACCCGCATAGGAGCTTTCTTGCAGGACACTTATAAGATTAATACCGACGCTGGCTATCTCTCAATCAACGGCGGAGTGCGTCTCTCCTATTGGGATTACAACGAGGAACTCATAGTGTCGCCTCGCGCAAGCGTGGGATTTGTGCCGGCTCGCAATGAGCGATTCTCGATGCGCCTCGCCACCGGACTCTACTACCAATCGCCATTCTACAAAGAATATCGCATAGCCACCACCGACCAAGCAGGCAACTCGGTTATCGAACTAAACCACGACATCAAATCGCAACGCAGCTTCCAAGTAATAGCCGGCGGCGACTACACATTCCGCGCACTCAACCGCCCATTCAAGTTTACCGCCGAGATTTACTACAAAAATCTCTCAAACCTAATCCCTTACGAAGTGGAGAACCTGAAAGTGGTGTATAGCGGCATCAATTCATCAAGCGGCTACGTTGCCGGACTCGACATGAAATTCTTCGGCCAGTTTGTCGAAGGGTCTGACTCATGGATTAGCTTCTCGCTCATGAAGACGCAAGAAGACATCGACGGCGTGAAAGTGCCTCGACCCACCGACCAGCGCTACAGCATCGGACTCTTCTTCACCGACTATTTCCCCAAAATTCCGCGCCTGAAATTTAGCCTAAAGGGCATACTCTCCGACGGTCTGCCCACCACAGCTCCCCACACCCAGCGCAACCAAGGCTACTTCCGCATGCCCGCCTACAAGCGCTTGGACATAGGTCTATCCTACCAACTCGTAAGCCCCACCGAGCGCGAAAAGAGCACATTCCTGCGCCACTTCAAAGAGGCCTGGATAGGCATCGACGTTTTCAATATCCTCGACATCTCCAACGTGAGCAGCTACTACTGGGTAACCGACGTCAACAACATACAATACGCCGTGCCCAACTACCTCACACGCCGCCAAATTAACGTCCGCCTCTCCGCCAAATTCTAACGTAAGCGCGTTATTCATCATACGCAAAAAAACTCGAGGGATGTGCATCGTCATAGAGCCATTACTATCACAATGCACACCCCTGATTACCATTGGGAAGAATAGTGATTATTCTTCTTGATTTTGTTCTTTTGCAGCCTTTTCGGCGGCTAATTTTGCCTTATATGCCTTCAGCTGCTTCTGCCATGCCAACTTCTTAGCCTTTTCGCGAGCGGCTTTCTTCTCAAGATAGTCGGCATACTGCCGTTCCAAAAAATTATCTGCCATAATATCCTATCAATCTTTACTGAACGAATCGCTAAACAGCGTGCGATTCAAAATAGAGCGTCCGAGCGTGAGTTCATCGGTATATTCTATCTCATTGCCCACACTCACGCCGCGGGCAAGCATCGTAATCTTCACATCACACTCTGCCAAGCGCCTGAAAATATAGAAATTGGTGGTATCACCCTCCATGGTAGCGCTCAGCGCCAATATCACCTCCTTCACCTCACCGGCACGCACGCGGTCAACCAGCGAGTCAATCTCGATGTCCTGCGGCCCTATGCCGTCCATTGGCGAGATTAGTCCGCCAAGCACATGATACACCCCATGATGCTGATGCGTATTCTCGATGCTCATCACATCCTTCACATTCTCCACCACACATATTATAGAAGCATCGCGCGCAGGATTAGCGCATATAGGGCACACATCGTGCTCCGAAATGTTGTGGCAAACGCGGCAATAGCGTATCTCCTTGCGCAGACGCACTATAGACTCCCCAAAGTTCACCGCCACCTGCTCGTCTTGACGCAGCAAGTGCAGAACCAAGCGCAATGCCGTCTTGCGCCCAATGCCCGGCAACTTCGAAAACTCGCTCACCGCACTCTCCAGCAGCGACGATGCAAACTCCTGTTCCATATCCTTTCAGATTCAATTAAAATATTTCTAACGGCAAATTTAGCAATTATCCATCTCTCCCACAATAGCACACCGATGACACTCGGCAGCATCAACGACACATTTTTGAAAAAATTACAATTCTTTACACTAACTTGCACCAAAATAATTTGCCATTCAAACTAATTAATTATAAATTTGCATTACAATAATCTTTGAAAATCAACTGAAAAAGAATTAATCAATATTTAATTAAAAAAACAACTATTATGGCAAAATTTTTGACTGACGACAAACTTGTCATCGTTGGTGCAGGTGGAGCAATCGGCTCAAACATGGTTCAATCAGTGCTTATGCTTGGTCTTACTCCAAACATCTGTCTATATGATATCTACGAACCAGGCGTACACGGTGTTTACGACGAAATGTGCCACTGCGCATTCCCAGGTGCAAACATCTCTTACACCGTTGACCCAGCTGAAGCATTCACTGGCGCTAAGTACATCATCTCTTCAGGTGGTGCTCCTCGCAAGGAAGGCATGACCCGCGAAGACCTCCTCAAGGGCAACTGCCAAATCGCTGCTGACTTCGGCGACAAGATTAAGCAATATTGCCCTGACGTTAAGCACGTGGTAGTTATCTTCAACCCTGCTGACGTTACTGCCCTTACTGCTCTTATCCACTCAGGTTTGAAGCCTAACCAGCTCACTTCGCTTGCTGCTCTCGACTCTACTCGTTTGCAACAACAATTGGCTAAGGAATTCGGCGTTCAACAAGACAAGGTTACCGAAGCTTACACCTACGGCGGTC